>JAJZCA010000028.1 GCA_021798735.1 Acidobacteriota bacterium
GATTTCGACCTGTCCAAAATGCAGCGCAGTGGGGGATGTGGGACGCTCAAAGCGCCGTAACACGGCTTTGATCCGCGCAATCAATTCTCGGGGTGAGAACGGCTTGGTGATGTAGTCGTCCGCGCCCAGTTCCAAACCCAGGACGCGATCGCTCTCGCTGGTTCGCGCCGTCAGAAAAATCACCGGCGTGACTGCGAGCGCAGGACTCTTTCGAATCCGCCGGCACAGGTCCAACCCATCTCCACCGGGAACCATGATGTCGAGAACAAATAGATCGGGGGTTTTGCGTTCGGCATCGGCCAGCACAGCGGTCGGACTGACAAAGGTTCGTACGGCGAACCCGGCGATTTCCAGACTGTGCTGTACCAGCCGGGAAATGTCTTGATCGTCTTCCAGAACGAAAATCGTCTGACTCAAATCCGGCGTCCTCTCGATTGTGGCTGTCATCGCTTCCGCAGTTTCCATGGTGCGCTTACTCCTCTATCGAGGCAAGAGTATCGCAATCAGGCGAATTTTCTGCAAAAGAACGATGAATGCCATGTGACGATTGCATGAATACGTTCGGTTATCGTCAACGAGCCGGTTATTGTGACAACTCCTCTGCAATCTGTGCCGCGGCCAGCTCGCATTGCGACCGATCCACATCGTGGTGCGTCACCAGGCGAATGGCATCCGGCCCGGTACTCCCGGCAAGAATTCCGCGGCGCTTCAGTTTCGCCACGAACTCCGGCGCGCCTTTACCGGCGGCGAGCTGGAATCGAACGATATTTGTCTGCACGCTTTCTAGGTCAACGGTCAAACCGGGAATCCGGGCGAGCGATTCCGCCAGCAACCGGGCATTGCGATGGTCTTCTTCCAGCCGCGTGGTCATGGTTTCGAGTGCGGTCAGTCCCGCCGCCGCCAGCACGCCCACCTGGCGCATACCGCCGCCCAGCGACTTGCGAATGATTCTTGCCCGATGCATCAGTTTTTGGGAGCCGACCAGCATGGAGCCAACCGGAGCGCACAGTCCCTTCGAGAGGCAAAACATGACGGTATCGAAGCCGCGCGTCAGTTCTGCGACGCCGACGTGGAGATAGGTGGCGGCATTGAAAATTCGCGCGCCATCCAAATGCGTGGGCAGTCCGGCATCTTTCGCGCCCGCCCAGATTTCTTCGAGCACCGGCAGCGGCGTCACCGTGCCCCCGGCCATATTGTGGGTATTCTCCACCGTAATCAACCCTGTTTGCGCGCGATAGTAAAGGCCGGGCGCAATGGCTGCTTGAATCTGCTTCCATGTCAGCACGCCGCGGGTACCAACGATGGTGCGCGGCATGCAGCCGGAAAAGGCGGAGATCATCGCCATCTCCCACTCCACCACGTGCGACCGCGCCTCGCAGATCACTTCCTGACCATGCTGCGTGTGCAGGCGGATCGCAACCTGATTGCCCATGGTTCCGGTGGGGACGAACACGGCCGCTTCGCGCTCAAAAATCTCCGCAGCGCGCTGCTCCAGCCGATTGACGGTGGGGTCTTCTCCATACACATCGTCGCCGACTTCCGCGGCGGCCATGGCGGCACGCATCGCCGGTGTTGGCCGGGTCACGGTGTCGCTGCGCAAATCAATGGCGCCGACGGCTTTTGGCGAAGTTGTTGCTGTTGTTTCGGCAGTTTCGATGCTCACGCGAACACTCCTTGCTCTTTGGTTAGGTTTGAGGCTGGTTCGTGTTGATGCACGACACCAAGAAATCGCTCGAAAACGTCGTTGGCGAACAGGCGTCCCTGCGGGGTCAACCGGGCGCAGTGTTCATCGTATTCGATCAACCCCTGCTGCTGGGCTTCCAACAGGATTGGATGAAAGGCGCGCACCGCTGGTTCGCCAAATTCACGCGTGATGTCGGTCAGCGAGACGCCACCGGTCAAGCGCAGGCCGAGGAACCAGGCTTCCTCTAACGCCTGCGCAGCGGAGACAGGCGTGATGGTTTCCCGTTCGCGGCTGCCTGCGTTGGGATCCAAATACGCTGCCAGGTCGTCGGTGGTGCCGACTCGGATCGCTTCACCATCGATCGTCGGCAAAAAGGAATGCGCATCCAGGCCGAAGCCGAAATAGGGTTGGCGGGTCCAGTACTTCAAATTGTGGCGCGACCGATGCCCCGCGCGAGCGAAGTTGGAAATCTCATACTGCGCAATTCCCGCCGCAGCGAACTGTTCGCAGGCCTCGTTATACATGTCCGCGATGGTTTGCTCATTCGGCACCATGCCGACGCCGTAGCGGGTACCTCCGGCGATCATCTCCCGGCCCAGCCGGGAATCTTCGTCTACGTCCAGCATGTAGACGCTCAGGTGCGGGACGCCGGTTGCAATGGCTTCGGCAAGGGAGAAGTTCCAGCTCTCGCGTGTCTGGTGCGGCAGGCCGGCAATCAGGTCCACATTGATGTCCTCGATGCCAGCGGTGCGCAGCCGTTCCATTTCCTTGAGCGTAATCGCGCGTGTGTGCAGGCGGCCAACCGCTGCGGCTTCGCGATCGACAAACGATTGCACGCCCAGGCTGACGCGGTTCAATCCCAGGCCCGGCATCGCCTGCAGCAACTTGTCACTCAGTTGGCCGGGGGCGCATTCCAGGGTGATTTCCGCGGAAGCGACGAAGGAAAATATCTCTTTTAAAGCTTTAAGTATTTTCTCTATCTGGCTGATATTAAGAAGACTAGATGTGCCTCCGCCGAAATAGAGTGAGTCTGCAATTCCTGGCAGTTGACCACCCCAGGCAGCGACGCGTTCCGGAGTTTCGCGGATCTCGGCTGTCAGCTTTTCGACATACGTGGCCATGCGCTCGCTGCCGAAAACTCCAGACGCAAAGTTGCAGTAGCTGCACTTGGCGCGACAGAACGGAATGGAGACGTAAACGCCCAGCATCGGCGATGCCGCCGGCGATGCAACGAATTTCGGTCTCATCAAGGTGCGATCTGGCATAGCATTCCTTCGCCCATGCGGAGAAATGGCGGAAACTTCGTACAATAGCAGTGTCGCATGGCAGACGCACAACAGAGCCCGCAGCAACACGACGACGACGTTATCGGCAAGGCTTACGACAGTCGCCTGATGCGGCGGTTGCTGGTCTATCTGCGACCGTACCGCCTGCAGGTTGGCATCTCGCTGGTCGCCATCCTTTTCACGGCATTCGCGGATGTGCTGGGGCCGTACCTGACCAAGGTGGCCGTTGACCTGTACATGACGCGGTCGGCGGCAACAAACCACTCCGTGTGGACGCGTCATTTAAGCCGCAATCCGATGACCGGCATCACCGAGATTGCGGGGATTTATTTTGGCTCGCTGATCTTCATTTACGTTCTCGCGTTCGTGCAAACCTACCTGATGCAATGGACGGGGCAGAAGGTGATGTATGACCTGCGCAGCCAGATCTTCCGCCACATCCAGCGCATGCATGTCGCGTTTTTCGATCGCAATCCGACCGGCCGCCTGGTGACGCGCGTGACCTACGACGTGGACGCGCTGAACGAAATGTTCACCTCCGGCGTGGTGTCGATTTTTGAGGATGTGCTGGTGCTGGCCGGCATTGTGTTCGTGATGCTGCGGATGAACTGGTGGCTGGCGCTGCTGGCATTCTCCGTCATTCCGCTGATCATGATTGCGACGCAGATCTTTCGCAAGTTTGTTCGCGAGTCCTATCGCCGCATTCGCACCGCCATTGCTCGCATCAACTCCTACCTGCAGGAGCATGTCAGCGGCATGAGCGTGGTGCAGCTATTCAACCGCGAAGAGCGCGCGTTTCAGGATTTTGAGAAGATCAATCGCCAGCACATGAAGGCGTTCAAAGACGCCATCATGGCGTATGCGCTCTATTATCCGGTGGTTGAAATTCTCAGCTCGATTGCCGTGGCGATTATCATCTGGCGGGGCGGCGGCGGCATACTGCGGGGCGCAGTTACGCTGGGCGTGCTGGTCGCCTTCATCCAGTATTCGCAGCGATTCTTCCGTCCGATTCAGGACCTGAGCGACAAATACAACATTCTGCAAGCTGCCATGGCCGCCAGCGAGCGCATCTTCAAGCTGCTGGATACGCCGCCGGAGATTGTATCCCCGGCGAACCCGGCAGTCGGCGATGGGTCCGGCCGGATTGAATTTCGCCATGTGTGGTTCACCTATCAGCGGCTGGACGACGCCATGCGCGAGCGTCTGCGAACCAGCTCGACACCGGAAAAAGAGAGTGTGGAGTGGGTGCTGCGCGACGTCAGCTTTACGATTGAGACCGGTGAGACCGCCGCTGTAGTGGGCCATACCGGCGCCGGTAAAACCACCCTCAGCAGCCTGATGATGCGCTTTTACGATGTGCAGCGCGGCGCGATCCTGGTGGAAGGCGTCGACGTGCGCGATTGGGATGTGCAGGAACTGCGCCGCCGATTTGCCGTGGTGCTACAGGACCCCGTGTTGTTTACCGGAACCGTGACCAGCAATATTCGGTTGGGCACCGAACGAATCACGGAGGATGAGATTGAGAGCGCTGCCGATCAGGTAAATGTTGGCGACTATATCCGCTCACTGCCGGGCGGATTCCAGGAGCCGGTGCGAGAGGGTGGCAGCACGCTTTCTACCGGGCAAAAACAGCTCATCAATTTTGCGCGCGCGCTGGCGCACAATCCGCGGATTCTGATTCTCGACGAGGCTACTTCCAGCGTCGACACGGAAACCGAGTTGCGCGTCCGTTCCGCGCTGACCCGGCTGGTCACGGGCCGCACCTCCGTGGTGGTCGCTCATCGCCTCTCCACCATTCAAACGGCGAATCGAATTCTGGTGATGCACAAGGGCCAGTTGCGCGAGATTGGCACGCATCAGGAACTGCTGGCGCAGCGAGGACTATATTGGAAGCTTTACCGCTTGCAATATAAGGACCAGGAGATTCCAGACACGGCCATTCGCTCCAGCGATCCGCTCGCTGTCCCCGGCGACTGAGCCCACTCCGCCATGCCAACGACTCCACAGGTTTTCATCTCCGCAGGCGAGGCCAGCGGAGAACGCTACGGCGCCATGCTGATCGAGGCGGTGCGCGCGCTGCGGCCGGACACTGAGTTCTTCGGTCTGGGCGGAACTGCGATGGAGGCGGCGGGCTGCGAACGCATCGTGCGCGCCGAAGACATAGCCGTCATGGGCATCACAGAAGTGCTGCGCCACATGCCGCGCATTTACAGGGAGTATCGCCGACTGGTGCGCAGTCTTCGCGCTCGCAAGCCGGATGTCGCCGTGCTGATCGACTTTCCGGATGTGAATTTTCGATTGGCCAAGGAGTTGAAAAAGTCGGGCGTTCCGGTCGTTTATTTTGTCAGCCCGCAGATCTGGGCCTGGAAGCAGTATCGTGTTCGCTGGGTACGGGAGCGCGTCAGCAAAATGCTGGTCATCTTTCCGTTTGAAGAAAAATATTATCGCGATCACGGCGTCGATGCGGAATTCGTCGGCCATCCGCTGGCCGATCTGCCGCTGCCGACAGTGTCGCGTGAGGACTATGCCCGCCAATACGGACTGGACGCGTCGAAGGAATGGATCGGGTTGCTGCCGGGCAGCCGGGCGAAAGAATTGCGCCACAATCTTCCGGTGATGGCTGCTGCGGCCAATCTGCTGGGTACCCGCTATGAGTACGTGTTGCCCGCAGCGGCCACGCTCGATCCAGTATGGGTTCGAGGCATGGTCGCGCAATGTCAATCCGTGTTGAACGGCACGCAAGTTCCCATCCGCGTGGTTGAGGATGCACGGGCTGCACTCTACCATGCACGCGCCAGCATCGTAGCCAGCGGGACGGCGACGGTGGAAGCAGCGCTGATCGGCAATCCATTTATTGCGGTGTATCGGCTATCGAAATTCACCTACGCGGTGGCCAGCCGACTGGTCGACCTGCCACATGTTTCCATGGCAAATTTGATCGCCGGCAAGCGCATTGTTCCGGAGCTGATTCAGGATGAGTTTACGCCGGAAAATGTGCTTCGCGAACTTCATCCACTACTTGAAGATATGGCCCATAGGTCACAGACGATAGATGGATTAGAGAAGATGAGAAAGGCGCTTCATTGCGAGATTAAGGCGGAGCGTGGTCCATCTGGTATTCAGCCAGAAATTCCCGCCGGAAGGGGCGATACATTCGTCCCGGCTCGAACCGCAATCGACCGCGCGGCGGCGTGGGTGCTGCGTTTTTTGAACGCGACCCACGCTGATTCCACGCCGACGAATACCGACTCGCACTCTGCGGACATGCATGGATGAGAGGCTTGCCAATTACGAGGAAATCTCGGCTGCAATTGTGTCGGTGGATGGGACTGCTCGTCTGCGGGACGATCGTGTCGCTCGGCCTTGCGCAAGCAAACCAGCTCGCAAAGTCGCCCTCTAGGGGTGCCGTTCAGATTCGCAACTACTCGATCGATGTAACTCTCGATCCCGCGCATCATTCCCTTACATCGCAGACGCGGGTCGACTTCACGGCGCTACGAAACGTGGCGACGGTCACGTTCCATCTGAACTCAGCGATGCATGTCACCGGAGTCACCGACGGCTCAGGAAACCGTCTGAGCGCGACACAGGGCGACGGGAAGATCCTCGTCACCCCGGCGAGCGCTGTGGCTCAAGGCAGCGCTGCTGCGTGGACCTTCACCTACAGCGGAGTGTTTGAGGCGAAATCCGACGGCCCACTTCGCCTGGCCTCTGTCGGTGGACCGGTCAGCTATCTGCTGTATCGCGCGAATTGGTTCCCAGTGGTGGGAGATGGAACGCAGCGTTTCACGGCAACGATCCATGTGCATGTGCCGGCTGGAGAGCTCGTGCTGGGAAGCGGCCCTTCGGGAACGCCGCATCCGGATGCAGACGGCCAGGCGGTATTTGATTTCAACTGGCCCCGCCCCGGATTTCCCGGAACGATGATCGCGGGAAAATTCCAAAAGCCGTTCGATGCCGACTCGCAGGTGCGCGTGTATCTCATCGACCATGGAGCGGCCCCGAAGCCAACCACGCCGCAAATCGACGGTCAGAAAATCGCGGCTACGGTCGCCAAGCAATACGGTGAGTTCGCTGCGCAATTTGGTCCAACAGAAACTGGACGCTTGAACATTGTCGAGCTGCCTGACGATACGGTGCCAGCAGCCTGGGCGCCGGAGATTGCGGCGATCGCGGGTCATCAGTTGGACAAATCCGATTCATTCCGACTGCTCGCCAATACCGTAGCCCGTCAGTGGTGGGGGAACCAAGTAAGTCCAGCTACACGGAACGATGTGTGGATCACAAACGGCATGTGCCGGTACGCGGAGCTCGAGTATCTCAGTCGCACAGCCACACCCGCGGTTATGGCGGACGCGATTCTGAATGTGTCGGCCAGTGCGCTGGCCTACGATACAGTTCCGCTGGCGGAAGTGGTGCGCTATCCGGAGTTTTCGCGCGAGTTTGAGGCGATGACCTACGACAAGGGCGCAATGATCTTCCGCATGTTGCGATGGCAGATTGACGATGCGGCCTTTCAGGAGACGCTGCGCGATCTTTTGTCGCAGGCGGACAAGTCCATTTCCTCGGCGAAGGTCGAACAGATTGCTGAAGCGGCGTCCCATCAGAACCTGCGGCCTTTCTTTACGCAGTGGTTGAACACTACCGGCGCACCGACACTCACCGCAAAGTGGACAATCTACCGGCTGGGCAATAACCGTGGATTTCGGACCATGGGCGAGATTGACGAGGACCTGGATCTATTCCAAATGCCGGTGGACGTGCGCGTGGAGACGGAAGGCAAGACGGTCCAGAAGCGCGTCGAAGTGATGGGACCGCAAACACAATTTATGATCGACACGTTCGGAATTCCGGCCAAGGTCTCTCTCGATCCACAGCGCTGGTTGCTGAGAAACGACAACGTGTTGCAAGTGCGTGCGCATATCCTGCGCGGACTTGCGAAAGTTGCCGGGAACGACGACGCTGGCGCGATCCAGGAATATCGAGCGGCGCTGGCGCTCGACGCCACCAGTTCACTGGCAAGCTATCGGTTGGGGGAAGTGTATTTCCGGCAACGCAACTATCAGGCGGCTGAGGACGCGTTTCGAGCCTCTTTAAATGGCGACGGCGTTCCCAAGTGGACGGAAGTGTGGAGCGACTTGCATCTGGGAAAAATCTTCGACGCCTCCGGCCAACGCGACCGCGCCATCAACCAGTATCGCGAGGCGATGGAGACCCACGACGACACCTCCGGTGCCGTTACACTGGCGAGCGAGTATCTCAAGCATCCGTATGCGCCGCCCGCAGCAGCGACGCGTCACTGAATCAACAAAATACTCAGACTATAGCGGATTCACATCTGGTGTAGTTAATTGTGGGAGCGAGTCATTCTGAACCCTTCGACTTCGCTCAGGGCAGGCTCCGCACTGCGAAGTGAAAAATCCACACGGCACCTGCATCGTCAACGCTGCCATCACCCTCTGGATTCTTCGGTCGCCGCGCGACCGAAGAATGACTCTATCGCCCTTTGAATTGAATACACTCACCGTCAATCCGGTCTAGCCCGCCACGGCGGACGAACCTGGGGCACCCGGATGTCGCTCACGCCGGGCCGAATTACTTTTTGTCTTCGAGTGCGGCGAGTACGTCGGCCACGGTCGGCTCGACCTTCAGCATGTACTCGCGCACGCGTGTTCTTTCCTCCGGCGCAAGCGAGGGCAGAACCACCAGCAGGCGGCGCAGCGTGGTGCCGATATCGTCGGCGTAATTCATCATGCGGATGGCTTCTCCAGAAAGGGGCATCGATTCTCCTCGGAAATGAATGGATGTTGATATTGTAATCTTTGCGCGAAGTGGCGCAGACTGAAACCTGAGCGGCCAGCAAATACGACGTTACCTCCCTCTTTTGCGGTGTGATCCGCTTACTCGTAAAACCGTGCGGGATATAGATGTGGTCTATGTTGTTTCTCCGGATAGATGGGCCGGGGATTCGCCAAACTACTTCGCAGATGCGTCGCCGGAGGTCTGGGAGGAATCGATTGGATCGACCCAGCCATCGCGATCCGTCACTTCGGTCAGGGCCGCCAGTTTCTCCGTGATCCACGGCTGCAAGGCATCCTGCCGATAACGCCAGCCCCAATTTCCCTCGGACTGCGCCGGGGTATTCATGCGCGCATCGCCATCCAATTGCAGCACATCCTGCATGGGAAACAGACAAAGCCGGGCGACCGAAGCGGCAGCGCCGCGCATCATGGCCCACACAATTCCGTCATCCCCAGGGTGGATGTAGGCGGCGATTGCGGCGCGCTCCGTTTCGTTGGTCTGGTGCCACCAGCCCAGGGTGGTGTTGTTGTCGTGCGTGCCGGTGTAGATGACCATGTTCTCTTCGCAACGATGAGGCAAATGCAGATGCGCCCCGCGGTCGCTGAAACCAAATTGCATCACCCGCATGCCCGGCATGCCGAAGCTCTTTCGCATACGCTCCACCTCTGGAGTGATGACGCCCAGGTCTTCCGCAATCAGCGGCAGATCTCCAAGTTCTTTGTATAGATGTGAAAATAGTTCGGTACCCAGTGCCTTCATCCAGCGGCCGCGAATGGCTGTCTGATCTTCCGCCGGGATTGCCCAGTAGGATTCAAAGCCGCGAAAATGATCGAGCCGCAGCAGATCGCAGAGCGCCAGGGCGCGGCGGAAACGCGCCACCCACCAGTCGAAATTGGAACTGGACAGCACATCCCAGCGATACAGCGGATTGCCCCATCGCTGCCCGGTGGGGCTGAAATAATCCGGTGGAACGCCGGCAACATACAGCGAATTCTTGTTCTCGTCCAGCTCAAAAATTTCCGGCCGCATCCAGACGGCCGCACTGTCGTAGTTGACGAAGATCGCCATGTCCCCAATGAAGCGAATCTTGCGCTCGGCGCAGTAAGCGCGTAGCTGCATCCATTGCTCCTGGAAGAAGAATTGGATGACTTTCTGTGCCGCTCGTTCCCGGTCGTGCTCGGCACGAAACCGTTCCATCGCCTCCGGAACGCGATGCACATACTCGGCCGGCCAAGCGGACCAGATAGCGCCGTCGCACATGTTTCGCAGGATAGTGAAGCTGGCATAGCCCTCCAGCCACTGCTGATTGTCGGCACAAAAAAGTTCAAAACGCTGGCGCGCGTCCGCGTGCGCATGGTCTAGAAAATTTGCGGCGGCCTGCTCCAGCAAGGGACGCTTGCAGGCTGCCGCCTGCTCAAAGTTGACGGGGCCTTCGGCACTGGGCAAGTTGGCCAGGCATTCCCCAGGAAGCCATCCTTCCTCAGCCAGCTTTTCAATACTGATAAACAGGGGATTGCCCGCGAACGCGGACAACGCGGAGTAGGGAGAATTGCCGTAGCCGGTGGGACTGAGCGGCAACACCTGCCAATATTGTTGCTTGGCGGCCGCAAGAAAGTCTGCGAACGCGTAGGCGGCTGGTCCCAGATCGCCAATGCCACCAAGGGACGGCAGAGAAGACAGATGTAGAAGGACGCCGGACGCGCGTTCGGTAAGCATTGCTTCTCCGTTTAGGACGCCGAAAGTCCTACTCTGCCTTATCGAAAAACTCGCCTACCTTATAAGACGCATCCCGCGAACGATCTACACCATCCATTCCGCAAAATATGTTCTGCGCGGAACCGAAGAATTAGATGCCGGACTGGGTGCCGGCCAGCGCTTTCTTGTTGTAATGGATCAGGCCGTGCTCAATAAAACGCTGCTCCAGAGAGCTGGCAAACACAGCAAACGCAGTCTCACGACGCTGCTGCACCAGCTTATCGCGCGTTGGGTCCATGTTCTGCTGAATCTGGGCTTCCGTGGGCGCCTGCTTATCCAGAAGCTTTAAGACAACGCCGCTGCTCTGGGTGTAGATGGGGCCGCTGATCTGGCCAGGTTGTAACGTAAAGGCAACCTCGCCCTGTGTCGCCATGTCGCCAAGCTGGGGAACCTGGCCGGTGCTGTCCACCAGGTCGCTGGTCAACACGGTCGCGCCGACTTCCTTGGCTGCCTTGTCCAAACCCTCTTCGCGCGCCTTAATGGCAAGCTGCTGGGTGCGGCTGTGCAGCAGGGACGCAATCTGCTGGTCGCGAAAATCTTCCAGCACGTGCGCCTTGTAGGCGTCGAACGTGGGAGCGTGCGCGGGTACCACATTCAGCACCGTATAGATGGCATAACCCTCTCCGGTGGAGGCGCTTTGCGGAGCTGCGCCGGGTTTCGTGGCAAACGCGCCCTTCAGCAGTTGGGTGCCATCGGCCAGGCCGGGGACCACGCCGCTCTGCTGCAACGGGTCGGTCGTCACCACCTGCAGATGGTTCTGTTCCGCCATCTTTTGCAAGCCGACTTGCTGCGCTTGCGCCTGCAACTTGGCCGCGTACTCCTGGGCTGCCTTGGCCTGGGCCTGCTGAGTCAGGTTCGCCAGAATCAAATCGTGGACCTCATCGACGGACTTCAAATGGGCCGGCTGTTTTTCTTCCACCTGCAGAATGTGAAAGCCGAATTGGGTACGAATCACTTGCGATAGCTGACCCGGCTGCAGCGAAAATGCGGCCTGATCGAAGGCCGGCACTGTGGCTCCGTGTTGAATGAATCCGAGTTCACCACCCTGGGTTTTGCTGCCCGGATCGTCAGAATACTTCTTCGCAAGTTCGGCGAAATTGCCGCCCGCCTTGATCTGCTTCAGAATATCTTCGGCCTTCGCCTTGGCAGCCGCAACAGTCTGCGCGTTGGCATTCGATGGAACTTTGATCAAGATGTGCCGCACCCGCACTTCTTCCGGGACCTGGAACTGCTGGTGATGCTCGTTGTAATACTGCTGCACGTCGGCGCCGCTAATTTGCGGGACTCCGCCAGGGACCTGATTCAGCGCGAACGCAACATACTGTACTTTGCGCGTTTCAGGAATCGCAGTACGGTAGCGAGCGGCATTCTGCTGAAAGAAAGTCTTCAGCTCGGCATCGGACGGGGTGATCTGCTTGCGCAATTCGGCATCCGACAACACGGCGTACTGAAACTTCACCTTGGTCGCCTGCTTCAAGTATTCATCGCGAACTGCGGAGTCTGGCACCGTCAATCCACCGGTGATGAACGCCTCCAGCCGGTTGATCAGGATCTCCTCTTTCAATTGCGTTTCAAAGTCCGTACGAGACATATTGAAGTTGTTTTGCACAAAATCGTCGTAACGATCTTCGCCGATGAATTTGCCATCCGGAAAAAGCGCAGGCGCAAAAGGCCCGTGCATCAACTCGTTCCGTACATCCGTGTCGGTCACGGTCAAGCCCATCCGTCCCGCTTCCTCCACCAAGACCGCGCGCTGCACCAGGGCCTGGCCGGCGCGCTGCATCAGAAACTGCAATACAAAATCCGGATAGTGATTCTGCTGCTGCATGCGCTGTGCGACCTGCTGCACCTCGGTCAAATGCACTTCGGTCGAGGAACCGAGCATGCGTCCAAAAATGCTGTCGCTATGGACGATTGCATAGGTGTCGCCGCTGGAGGCAGCGTCCTGAAAGATGCCGGGAACCAGCGTGATCACCATCAAGATGGCAGTGATGGAGATGAGTGCAATAAAAATGCCCTTGACCAAGCGGCTGTCTTGCTGAAGAAAACGAATCATGAGCAGGCAACGACCTTACACCCGGAGCAACGCCCCGGACGGGATTGACTCAGCCCCTAAATTTCGCAAGGGACGTAGTGCTTTCAGTATAAATGGACTGCGGTCCCAGACGTACGTGGGCCGCGCGGAACAGCACCTCACGAAACTCGATCAATACGGGTAGCCTCCCGGAGGCCCATAGAGCGGAGGCGCGATTGGGCCGGGCGGGGGCGGATAGCCCGGAGCGTAATAGCCGCGCGGCCTGCGGCCGTACGCAGCGGGAGGGACCTGCGAACCGAGCATGCGAATCACGCCCGAGGTGGGTTCGCGGACCGTCAAAGGAGCGTTCAGATAAAACGTAAGCACCGATTCCGAAGGAATGATGATGCGCGGACCGGAGGACAGGGACGAAATTCCCGCGCCGCCCAGGCCGCCGAGCAAGCCGCCCAGCAACGCCGCCGGCCCGCCGCCGAAGGCCCCGCCGACAAGTGCCCCCATGGTCGCGCCGCCGCCGATGTTTGCCGCCGATTGGCCGCCTTTTCCTGGCCCGCCGCGCGCCCAGACGTAGCTGCTGAGTTGATAATGCGTGTTGGCGACATTGAGGCCGGTCAATTGCAGCGCCAGTTGCGGACGCCCCTTGATGTGGCCGGGGCCGCGCGCATCGATCACCGTCCCCAGCACTTGCGCGCCGCGAGGAATCGCGATGGCTCCGTTCTGAAGAATAATGTCCTTTACCAGAATGCCGCTAAATGGAGTGCCGATTTCCGTGTGGTGGCTGTCGATGGTCTGCATCATGATCACGTACATCGGCGTTCCGTTTGCCACGGTCACCATGACCGGACGGCCCTGCGAATCGTAGACGGGCGGAGGCGATTGCGGAGACTGAGGGGACTGTGGCGAGGGCGCATTCTGGTTCTGCCCGTAGCCTGGAGGCGGTGGCGGTGGAACCTGCTGATTGCCCGGCTGCCTGCCATTCTGGCCGCCATGGAAACCGGGCGCGGCGGCAGGTACGTTCCCAATTGCGATCTTGTCCTCCACGTTCTTCACGCCGGCAACCGACTTCACCATGTCCTCGGCCTGGGTCTTCAACTCCTGCGTGGGAACGGTGCCGGTCAAGGTTGCGGTGCCGTCATGCACCCAGATGCCTAAATCCAGCGGACGCAGGGTGTTGGACGCCATCAATTTCGCGTTGATGTCCTCGGCAATGGCGCTGTCAGCCCCCTGTCCGGTGGCTGTCGAGGCGGATTGCGCGGAGGGAGGGGGTGGCGCGGTTTGCGCCCAAGCCGCCATGCCGAGCCCAACCACGCCCGACAGCACGGCACCAGTCGCCAGGCCGCAGCCCATGCGCGCCATTCTGTGCCAAAGCAGGGGATGACCGTTCGATTCCTTCGCTGTCACGAAACTGTCCTCATGTGGAGAAATTTCTTCCTCTATGCAGACGCCGACGCCACCAAAAAGTTGCTCAATCTCATGATACGCATCGGCAGTTTGCTCGCACTACGTGCAGATGATTCGCCTTAGCTACTTTGATCCTGCATGGCACGCGCTGTCGCCTCCAGGTATTTTCTGCCCCATTTCTGGCACGGTTCCAGATGGCAGCCCTCAGCCCATTCGTTCCATGCGTTGATGAAAACGATCTTGTCGCCGTCGGAGTTCATCGGGGCACGATTGATAACTTCGTGCAGCCAGTGTTCATATAACGCCGGAGTTGAGCCTTTTAGCGTGAGGCCGCTGTTTGGGCGACGTGACGTATTGTCCCACGATGGACAGACACCGGGATATCTAAGGTATGGGACAGGCGGCTCGGCTAGAGACTTCTTTACCAACTCCGCGTAGGAATTCACCTGGAAGTTCTGCCTATTTGGGAGGAGTTTTCCTCGCACCCGAGCGATGAGCGGCGGACGAAGCAGGCTGAGTTTCGGCTGAAACTCGACCGCCGCATCGAAACCCAGGCTTTTGGGGTCGACCCGCGCTTCGCCATGGATATTTTCAATGTGGCAAAGGTACAAGTCACCGATGCCAAGGCGCGCCGCTTCCTCGCGCCACCTGTCGGTCGTTCGTTTTGGGTTGGGGAGACGGGCAGATCGGTAGACCAAAAACAGCGGTCGTCCGTCGACGCGTATGTACCGGGGATCGGCAAACGCCCTGGCCAGCCAACGGATGTGATTCATGTCATCTTCGTCGCTGTACTCCTGTCCAATCAGCAACTGCTTGTCGCGGCCGTCCCAGGCTCGGGTCCAGTTCTCATTGGCCCAGCAGAGACAAAATGGGAATTGGGGCGTTCCCAGCCTGAGAATTTCGTCGACTGGGCGCTCCAGCAGCATCTTTCCATGGAACCAATAGTGGTAGTAGCAGAAGCCATAGATACCGTATTCAGAGGCAAGCGCAGCCTGGGCTTCTCTCGCCTCAGGCAGGCGAAGATCGTAGAAACCCAAATCCGCTGGCAAATGTGGCTGGTAGTGTCCGCGAAATCGCGGTCGGGCCTTGGTGACGTTGGTCCATTCCGTGAACCCTTTTCCCCACCATTCGTCGTTGTATGGCGTGGGGTAAAACTGCGGCAGGTGGAAGGCAATCAGCTTTGTACGCATCAGTTCATTTCAGCAGAACGTTTCAATACATAGACAAACGTGTCCTGTTTCACCGTCCGAAAGCCTAGCTGCTTTAGCGTGTTGAGCATTTCCAGCGTCTTGTGCTCTCCGATTATTCGCGCGTGCGTTTCAAGCATGATGGTGTCGGCATGACGTAATATATCGGCCTCATGTTGCACCAAGTCGTACTCATATCCCTCGATATCGCAGATTAAGGTGAACGACTTGAACCCCCTTTGGGAAACGATGTCCCGGAGTTGGACCGTTCCGACCGTTACCGGCTCACCACCATTTTTCTGCTCCAGAGAGCTGCCCCAGAAGTCCATCGACGGGACAAACGTCACAGATTTTTGGTCATATGCAATTGCAGCATTCAATATCTCGAACTGGCAGCGATTGGCAGCGCGGTTTTCATTCAAGTGCGAAAGGACTTTGGGGTTTGCCTCAACTACCACGTGTTCTGCTGGATTGCGTAGCAGCTTATTCGTGATGCACGCGACGACCCCAATGCAGCCGCCTAACTCAATGACAGGGATTTCTGGCCGAAGGTATTGAAGAACAGCGTGTCGCTCAAAATCTTCATACGTCTTGTTGAGTAATGCCAACTTTATCGGCAAATTCGGGAGTCGCCCAGTGTCGAAGGTACAACCATCCAAACTTACCGACTCCATTTTCCGGAAGGGGAATAACTGCCGCTTGAGAACGGCTCGCTGGTGGATCGCTGACATGACTCCACCTACCCCATTCGCCTGGACTAGGTATTTTGTTGTTGTAAAGATTCTTCTCAGGTCACGCGATTTGATCATCAGCCGGGAGTCTCCGTGTTAGGTGCTTGGATGCAGCGCCTTGTACGTTGCTTCCAGGTATTGTCGGCCCCATTTTTGGCATGGCTCGAGATGGCAGCCTTCTGCCCATTCATTCCAGGCGTTGATGAAGACAATTTTATCGTTACCCTGCTGAATCTGCGCGCGTCTGATCACTTCTCGCAGCCATCTCTCATATTGATCCGGAGAGGAGTTCGTGAGTGCCCAGGCTTTGCGTTTCAGGCGCGCTGAGTTATCCCAACTGGGGCAGACACCCGGATACCTCGGATACGTAACAGCTGGCGCAGACAGAGCATGACTCACAAGTTCGCTGTAGGGATGGAAGCGGTGATTCGTAGCATGGGGAAAGAACCGCTGCATTGCCCGTTGCGGTAAACGATGGCGAAGTAAACGAACTTTTGGCTGAAACTCGACCGCCGCGTCGAAACCAAGACTCCTCGGGTCAGTCGGTGTGTCGTCGTCGTAGTTGTTTTCAACTCGACACAGATGCAGTTCACCGATGCCCAGCCTGCGAGCTTCCTCGCGCCATCTGTCCGTGGTTTTTGGGGGACTCGGAAGATGCTGTGACCGATATATCAGAAACAGTGGCTTACCCTGTACTCGTATGTACCTTGGATCATTAAAGACATGCGCGAGCCAGCGGATGTGGTTCAAATCATCTTCGTCGCTATAGGCTTGCTGTAGAAGCACCTGTTTGTTTGCTCCGTCCCACGCCCTTGTCCAATTGTCATTGGCCCAGCAGAGGCAGAATGGAAAGTTCGGAGTTCCTAGCCTCAAAATTTCGTCGACTGGGCGCTCGAGCACCCTCTTTCCGTTGAACCAATAGTGGTAATAGCAAAAACCGTAAATGCCGTATTGGGAGGCAAGCGCGGCCTGGGCTTCTCTCGCCTCAGGCAGGCGAAGGTCGTAGAAACCCAAATCCGCCGGCAAATGCGGCTGATAGTGCCCGCGAAAACGAGGGCGTGCCTTGGTAACGTTGGTCCACTCCGTAAAACCCTTTCCCCACCACTCGTCGTTGTATGGGGTGGGGTAGAACTGCGGCAGGTGAAATGCAACGAGCTTTGTACTTACTCCCTGCGTCTCCGTATTTACACTCATGCCAGAAGCTTCCTCATTGGGTTAAATAAATACGAGAACGATGTCTCGTACCAGGCATCTCCATCCGTCTTCGTAGCGATGGTAGTTGGCAGTATTTCGCAGGATGCTGGCTAAATGCGCCAAGCGACTCGTATACGGACCTGCTCGATCCGCGTAGAAACGACTCGTTCGCCGGACAGCGAGCAGGGCAGCCTCGCTTCGAGCGTCCTTTCTTGCGGACATCCATTGCGCCAGCTGATTCAGCTCATGGGCATGTGCCAGTTGATTTCCTGGCTCCTCGCGTTTTCCCTTCTCCAGCCGTTCCCTCAGAGTCGGCGGGAGGAAATGCGTAGAGTTTTTGATGCCAATCTGTTGATTTGCATGAATTCTGTATTCGATTAGGGGCTCTTCAACCGATCGAAGTTGTGCATAAAAAACCGTCTGCAGGGCAATCCAGCCATCGTGCACCCAGGTTGTCGGGATCGGCATAAAAAGGGACCGCAGACTTGCCCGCACCATCAACGTCGCACCTGTGACTACATTGCACCTTAGCAGGACGTCGATGCCGCTGGCTGCCTGAAACCGCTTCCGGTCGCGCGGCATAAATAGGATGCTGTCCCACAGCCGCTTGCCGATAGGTGCCGAAGCGTCGTCGATCAACTCGGCGTCGGAGAAGACGCCGCCCAGCGAGGGATCGCCCTCCATCATTTCGGCCTGGCGGGCCAGTTTTTCCGGCAGCCAGATGTCATCTTGATCGCACAAGGCGATCAAGTCGCCGGTGCAGAGGCCAATGGCCTTCTCAAAGTTCTTGGTGGAACCCAGGTTTTGTGGATTGCGGATGAATCGGACTGGAAAGGGCGCGGAGCGGGCGAATTCTTCGATGATTTCAGGAGTAGCGTCGGATGATCCGTCGTCGCAAACCACCATCTCGTCGGGCAGGCGAGTCTGCGCAGCGATGCTGGCCAACTGTTCCGGCAGAAACCGGCTCCCGTTGTACGTGCACATCGCAATGGAAATACGGTGATGGTGGTTCAATGCCTAAACCTCCTCGATGACCTAACTACGCCCGAAAACTGCGGCAGGTTGAAGGCAATGAGCTTTGAAGATTCGTTCACAGGGGTCATCTTCTCATTTAAAAAAGCTGCCCGCAAAAGTCAGCAACTATCGGGGTGCCAGCGTCATGCCCGTACGGGGCGATTGAGCCGCCGGTCACGGATTGCCTCGCCGAATATCGTCCGGTCTGAACCGGTTAGGCCAACAGTCCAAAGCAGGATGGCCGTCAACAGAACGACAAGCGCGGGCGGTAGGAATCCGTAGACGGCGGGATTGCCCCAGCTGAAAAAGAAAAACGCGAAGAGCGGAGCCGCGCAGGTCAAGGGCCGCGCAAGGCCGTGCAGCACGAACTCAACACGTCGCACCGGAATGGCAGCCTGCGTATATCGCATGGTGTAGAAAAAATGCAGCCCGACGCTGACCACTGCTCCGATCAAGGTTCCCAGGGCAACGCCGACAGCGCCAATGCGGTAGCAGAGCGCGATGCTCAAAGCGAAATTGACGACGGCCTCACCGATGGCGGCGATCCAACCGTATCGCTGCAGTCCGTTGCCGGCCACAACCACAGCGTACGGAAGCATGGAGAGACGGATGATGTTGGCGACGGTGAGGATTTCCAGGAAAAGGATGCTGTTGCGGGCATAATCGGCCCCGACCCAGAGGGACAAAATGGGATAGCCGTAGAGCAGGAGCGGC
>JAJZCA010000029.1 GCA_021798735.1 Acidobacteriota bacterium
TTCCGATCTAAGATCGCTCCTCTCACCGCCATTCGTGGCAATGTCGACCACGGCGGAGTGTGCGGCAAGCTGCCTGCAACAGAAACCATCGAGCTGGCAGGAAGACTCTTCTATCTCATCCACGCGCGCGAAGACCTGGACTTGCATCCGTACGCCGCCGGCATCGCAGCCGTCATCTTCGGCCACTCGCACCAACCGGAGATTTCCTGGACCGACGGCGTTCTCTACTTCAATCCCGGCAGCGCCGGCCCTCGCCGCTTTACGCTCCCAGTCACCGTAGGGATTCTGGAGTGCAAGGACGACAACCTGCTGCCGAGCATTCAGCCATTACTGATTTGAAGATGTTGTTTCAAGCAAAGAAATAAAGGAATATGGGTGCCCCAGGTTCGCGTAGCTAACGCGGGATTGGAAGCATGGCAGTAACAGCGAAAACACGCTATGCGAAGATGACCGTCTTGTTCGCGTAGCACAGGATGCGCCTTGCCAGATGCCACTGCACGGCACGCGATAAGACCATCCGCTCCAGGTCGCGTCCCTTTTGGACCAGGCCCGGCAACTGGTCGTTCTGCGACACCCGGGCGACATCCTGCTCAATAATGGGCCCGTCGTCCAGAATTTCAGTCACGTAATGGCTGGTGGCGCCAATCAGTTTCACTCCGCGCGCAAATGCCGCATGATACGGTTTCGCGCCGGTAAATGCCGGCAAAAACGAATGGTGCACATTGACGATGCGCTGCGGATACGCCTCGACGAACTTCGGCGACAACACCTGCATATAACGTGCCAGCACCACCAGATCCACTCCGTGTTTAGTGAGCAGCGCGAGATGTTCCGCTTCTACTTCCGCCCGCGTCTCAGCGCGTACCGGCAGGTAGTGAAAAGGAACTTCGTAGAATTCCGCCAGCGCCCTCGCTTTTTCGTGGTTGCTGACGATCACGGAAAGCTTGCAGCAAAACTCGCCCGTCTGGTGGCGATGGAGCAGGTCCGCCAGGCAATGCAAATACTGCGACACAAAAATTGCGACCTTTTCCGGCGCCTCAACCAAGTGGAGCTGCCAATTCATTCGAAACTGTTCCGCTAACGGGCTGAACGCGCGCTGAAACTGCGCTGCGTCGCAATCCGCTTTCTCCGTGGTGAACTCGACGCGCATAAAGAAAAGCCCCAGCTCGACATCCTGATGCTGGTCCGCGTTCAGCACGTTGGCGTCATATTCCTGGACCAGAAAATTCGCAATGGCGGCAACCAGACCTTTCCGGTCCGGACAATCGATCAGCAAAATAGCAGTTTTTGGCATGGGATACCTGGCTTTTATTATCGCCTGTGCTTCCTTGCGCATAGGACCGCTGCCGCCCCATTCCCTGCGGCACAACCTTGTATTCTATGGTTGGGGCAACCGAGGAGTTCTCTCGCTGCCCCAACCTCCAGGGAGAATGACCATGGTACGCAAAATGTTATTGGCCGCCGCTCTCGTCGTGGGAATGGTTCCCGCGGCTTTCGCACAACTTTCAAGCGCCGACAAGGCGTTTGCGGTGCGTGCCGCCCAAACCGACGACTACCAAATCGAAGCGTCTCTGCTCGTTAACAAGTACAGTGGCAACGCGACGTACCGGCAATACGCCACTATGCTTGCCAATGACCGAACCGAGGACAGCGGGCAGCTTCAATCCGCAGTCGCGGACGAAGATCCGTCGTTCCGCTTGCCAAGCGGAGTATCCCCAGCCGACAAACGCCAGTTGGACGCATTGAAAAATACGCGGAATGTCGATATGACGTTTCGGAGACAGATCGTCTCCAGCGAGACGAACACCTTGAAGCTATATCAGGATTATCTTGAGCGAGGCCGAGCCAATACGGAGCTGAAGCACATGGCGCAACAACTGCTTCCGAAATATCAGCAGCAGTTGGAAGATGCCCGCCAGCTACCCATGCAGTAAGCGACGTCGCGCGAAGAGCGAGCGGGAACAGGCTGGCCCTCTCGTCGGCGAAACTACAGGCCCAACCCGCCGTCGACGCCAAGAATTTGCCCGGTAATGAAGTGCGGGCCAGTCGCAAAAAACAGCACCGCCGCCGCCACCTCCTCCGGCGTGCCATTGCGGCGCATGGGAGTCTTCGCCGCGAAATGTTCGTAGTCCGCATGGACTTCGCCGTTGGCGATCATGCCCGGCGCAACGCAATTCACGCTGATCTCCGGCGCAAATGCCTTCGACATGGTCTGCGTCAGCATGTGCAGCGCCGCCTTCGACGTGGAATAGTGCGCGTGGGTCGCCCAGGGATGCGAACCGCCCAGCGATCCGATATTGACGATGCGGCCCTGGCTGGCTTTTAAATGCGGATGTGCCGCTTGCGCCATCAGAAACGCGCCGCGCGTGTTGGTCTCGAACATCTCGTCCCACTCGGCGACCGTGATCGACTCCAGCGGCGCGGTGGCAAAGACGCCAGCGTTGTTGATCAGCAGGTCCAGCCTGCCGAACTCTTCCACAACGGCCGCAACGGCCGCACGCACAGACTCCAGGTCCCGCACATCGCAACGCAGCGCCATGGAACGTTGGCCTGCTTCGCCCAGTTCCCGCAGGGTCTGCTGCGCCGCCGCGTCGGACTCGCGATACGTGATGGCCACGTCTGCTCCGGCATCGGCCAAAGTGTGTGCCAGCACCCGGCCAATCTTCCGCGCCGCGCCTGTGACCAGCGCCACCTTGCCGTTTAGCAAATGCATGAGGGTCTCATTCGTAGGTCGCAATCGTCGCGCAACCGCTTTTCGCCTGCGCGGTCAATCCTTTTTCTTGGCAGCAGGCTGCAAAAGCGGGCTATCTGCCGGCTCGGCGTGACCCATCTGTGCCTTCGGCGTATTGTTCTGCATGTCGGTACTCGGATCGTTTTTTGTGTAGATGGAATATTGCTGGTTCGGCGGCAGCAACTTGACCGTGATCGACTTTTCGCTGCCGGGAACGTCGTATTTCCGGCCAAACGTCCGGTATCCCGACAGAATCACCTGCACCAGTACCTGCGATCCTTGAGGAATGATGTTCAGCGTGGCCACACCGTCGTCGTTGGTCTTCAACTCCATGTTGCCCTCGGTGGTGTCGCCCAGCGCCGGATGAAAGACCACAGCGGCATTCTTTAAGGGCTTGCCGTCGGCCGCCCGCAGCACTGTAACCGTCAGCTTCGCCATCGGCGGCGGCGGTTTGTATTTTCTGTGACGGTCCGCATGGCTGCAAGGAACTGCCAACAACGCCGCTGCCATAACCATCGTGACCGCAATCGAACGAAGCTGAAATCTGCGCATAGGTTGATTTTAACTCCATTCACGCACGCCAGGAATGTGGGTTTATTCGTAATGGGTCCACATGCGGAGCACTTTGACGATATGCTCCTGCTCCAGGACCTGGTAGACCAGACGATGCTGAATATTGATTCTCCGGGAATATGCCCCTTTCAGGTCTCCGACAAGTTTTTCGAAAGGCGGCGGATTTTGAAAAGGGTCAATCGTCAGAATACTCAGCAGACGTTCGGCTTTCGGTCGAATACCGGCTGCACTGAGCTGGCGCGCGTCTTTCTGGGCCTGCCGCGTGAATGCGAGTTCCCAACCTTTCACCACCCAGGTTCCTTGGCGCAATCGTGCGCAAGCGTCGCCATTCCCTCCAGAATGGATTCACGCATGCCTTTCACAGCGAGCAGGTGCAGGGTCTCCTGGATGGCGTTCCAATCCTCCTCAGCCACCAGAACAGCGTTGGCGCGAGGGCCTGTAATCAGTACCGGCTCGTGCGTGGCGGCGGTTTCATCGAGAAGTCGATAAAGTTTCTCGCGGGCCTCACTTGCATTCTTGGTGTTCATAGCTGCAAGCGTACGCCTTCACGTACCAATGGACAAGTTCTCAACTCGCCTTTCATGCTATAGCATGGCGCGAAAGAAATCTGAGTGATTTACACTAATATTCATGGAGAACCCTTGACAATCGCCACTCCCGCAGCCTAATCTAGCACTCGTAGGCAAGGAGTGCTAATTGCCCGCGCCTGAAGGGCCCGCTCTTCCGCATCATACCGGGTCCAACCGCAAAATTCGCAACGTAAATCGTTACAAAATAGGAGAAACGTATTATGGCAAGTACAAAATCTACGGCAGCTACGTTATTGACGCCGCTGCATGATCGTGTTGTGGTTCGTCGCATCGAAGAAGGCGAAACCGTTCGTGGGGGTATCATTATCCCCGACTCCGCCAAAGAAAAGCCGCAAGAGGGCGAAATCATCGCTGTCGGCAAAGGCAAGTCGAACGACGAAGGCAAAGTTTTCCCGTTGGATGTCAAGGCTGGCGATCATGTTCTTTTCGGAAAGTATTCCGGAACGGAGATCAAAATCGATGGCGAAGATTTCCTGATTATGCGGGAAGAAGAAGTCCTCGGCATTCTGCACAAGAAGTAAGCGTGGCCCACATCGCCTCGCTTTTTTTGTGCCCGTTTTAGGCAACAGGCTCTATCAATTTCTTACCCGCCCAGGCGGACGACTGAAAAAGAATCAGGAGAAACAGGATTATGGCAAAGCAAATTTTGCACGGTGAAGATTCGCGGCAGGCAATTCTGCGCGGCGTCAATACGCTGGCGGATGCTGTCAAGGTGACGCTCGGCCCCAAGGGCCGCAACGTCGTGATTGAAAAGAAATTCGGCTCCCCGACCATTACCAAGGACGGCGTGACCGTGGCCAAGGAAATCGAACTCAGCAATTCGCTGGAAAACATGGGCGCGCAGATGGTGCGCGAAGTGGCCTCCAAGACCTCTGACGTTGCCGGCGACGGCACCACCACCGCCACCGTTCTGGCCCAGGCCATCTATCGCGAAGGCGTCAAGACCGTGGCTGCCGGGGCCAATCCAATGGCCCTGAAGCGCGGCATCGACAAGGCCGTCGAAAAGATTGTCGGCAAACGCGACAAGGACGGCGTTTTTGAGCACACCGGCGCGCTCGGCAAGTTCTCCAAGCCTGTCTCCGGCGACATGATTGCCCAGGTGGGAACCATCTCCGCCAACGGCGACCATGAAATCGGCCAGATCATCGCTCAGGCGATGGAGAAGGTCGGCAAGGACGGCGTCATCACGGTCGAAGAATCGAAGACCATGCAGACCCACCTCGAGACCGTCGATGGCATGCAGTTCGACCGCGGCTACCTCAGCCCCTACTTCGTCACCGATCCGGATCGCATGGAAGCGGCCCTGGAAGATGCGTACATCCTGATCCATGAAAAGAAGATCAGCACCATGAAGGACCTGCTTCCCTTGCTGGAGCAGGTGGCCCGCAATGCCAAGCCGCTCGTCATCATCGCGGAAGATGTCGATGGCGAAGCGCTGGCAACCCTGGTCGTCAACAAGCTGCGTGGCACGCTGAGCGTTGCCGCCGTCAAGGCGCCTGGCTTCGGCGATCGCCGCAAAGCGATGCTGGAAGATATTGCCAAGCTGACCGGCGGACGCGCCATTACCGAAGACCTCGGCATCAAGCTGGAAAACGTGAAGCTTGAGGATCTGGGCCGCGCCAAGCGCATCACCATCGACAAGGACAACACCACCATCGTCGACGGCGCCGGCAAGGCAGAGGACATCCAGGGCCGCGTCAAGGAAATCCGCAACCAGATCGACAAAACCACCTCCGACTACGACCGCGAGAAGCTGCAGGAGCGGTTGGCGAAACTGGTCGGCGGCGTTGCCGTCATCAAGGTCGGTGCAGCTACCGAAACCGAGATGAAGGAAAAGAAAGCGCGCGTCGAAGATGCCATGCACGCAACCCGCGCTGCCGTCGAGGAAGGCATTGTCCCGGGCGGCGGTGTCGCCCTGGTTCGCAGCGCCAAGGCTGTCGAAGAGTTGATCGCGACCCTGGAAGGCGACGAGAAGATCGGCGCCCAGATCATCCGTCGCGCCATTGAAGAGCCGCTCCGCCTGATTGTCGGCAACGCCGGCGAAGAGGGCGCGGTGGTCATCGGCAAGGTCCTCGAAAGCAAGGAAGCGCACTACGGCTACAACGCGGCGACCAACAAGTTCGAAGACCTGGTGAAAGCCGGTGTCATCGATCCCACCAAGGTCACGCGCACCGCACTGCAGAATGCCGCTTCCATCGCCGGCCTGATGCTGACCACCGAAGCCATGGTGGCCGACATTCCGGAGAAGAAGGAAGCCGTTCCGCAAGGCGGCGGCCACGGCGGCGGCATGGAAGGCATGTACTAAAACTCCACACTGCTCTATCGGCGCTAAACACAAAGGCCCTGCAGCGATGCAGGGCTTTTGTAGTTTCTGCTATGATCAGCGCCTATGAAAAAAGTGATGCTCTGCTTCATCACTCTCACTGCGTTGTCAGGAGGTGCGCTCCTCGCGCAGCCACAACCCACAAAAGAATCGACGGCGAAAACTGCCGACACATCTCCGCACACTGTGCAGTTCGTCACTGTTGATAAAGGCGTCAAGCTGGAAGTACTTGACTGGGGCGGTAGTGGTCGTCCCCTGGTTTTTCTGGCCGGACTCGGAAACACTGCTCACATTTTCGATGATTTCGCGCCGAAATTTATCGCGACCAACCATGTCTATGCCATCACGCGACGCGGGTTTGGCGCTTCCAGCGCTCCGGCACCAGTCAACGGAAACTACTCGGCAAATCGCTTGGGAGACGACGTGTTGGCAGTGATTGACGCGCTCAAGCTCAAACAACCTGTACTCGTCGGGCACTCCATTGCCGGGGAAGAGTTGAGCTCCATCGGAAGCCGCTATCCGGATAAGGTCGCAGGACTGATCTACCTCGATGCGGGCTATTCCTATGCATATTACAACGCTTCGCGGGGAGACCTGTTCATCGACTCAGTGGAACTAAAGAAAAAACTGGATCAACTGATGTCCGGAGCGGGACCGCGCGAAATCAAGCCCCTGGTTCAGGAACTTTTGCAAACAAATCTTCCGCAATTTGAGAAAGACCTCCATACACTCCAGAAGCAACTCCAATCGCTTCCCGAGCCAAAGCCGGGAACGTCTTCATCGAAGCCGCCGCAGATGCCACCGATTGGTCTGGCAATCCTCAGAGGTCAGGAGAAGTACACCCAAATCAAATGCCCGGTCCTCGCCATCTTTGCCGATCCTCATAATTTTGGCTCCATGTTCAAGAATGATCCCGCCGCCCGCGCAGCAGCAGAGGCCATGGATCGTGACCGCACAACCGCGCAGGAGAAGGCATTCCAGGCTGGCATACCATCCGCTCATGTAATCCTATTGCCAGATGCCAATCATTTCGTCTTCAAATCGAACGAGGCGGATGTATTTCGCGACATGAATGCTTTCCTGGCCGCGCTGCCATGAAAAATCGCTCCACGGATTAAAGCGTCTTTGACGGACAAGCAACGCAATGCGGGGCCTTTGCTGTTGTCATTTGTCTTTAGAGCAATTTCCCGGCATCCTATTGATGAACTGGCATTTTGGACGCGAATCAATTTTGAAACGAGGAAAATAAAAACATGAGACTGAGATTGATTGTGCCCGTAGTCTGTGTGGCATTGACAACATCCGCGCTACATGCGGCGCAGGGAAACCCCGGGGCCAGCAGCCCTGCCGCCAAGACGGCGACCCAGCCGCCCAGTCGGCAGTCTTCTCATCTGGCGCTTCGCCTCCTCGATCAAGTCGAGCGAGCAAAGCAATCTCTGGCAGCAAACCAAACCCAAACGGCTGTGCAGCATATTAACCAGGCGTTGACGTATCGCGATCAACTCGCCGCCCGGCCGCATGCAACCGGCGGACCCGTGATTGTGCCGTTATATTGGGAATTTGACGACACGTCCGTGCTTGGACGGGCCCTGGCTGCCCGCAAAGATGGCAAGCCCCAGCCAGCGAAGTCGGCTCCCATCACGGTGGATGCAGCAGGAATGCAATACACATTTGTCGGCCTCGATCTGAACAAAGTACGAAGCCGCTTGGACGCCGCGAAATCCGCTTTGAGCAGCAACGATCCGCAAGCCGCTGCCACCTCGCTCAGTCGTATCGGGGATGAACTCGTCGTCATGAAGGTTCAGGCCGAGTACCCGCTTCTTGCCGCCCGCGAAAATCTCGGTTTAGCCGAGATCGCGATCATGAACGGACGGTATACCGAGGCGGCAGCCGCTCTTAAGGAAGCCTCCGTCACCCTGGACCAGTATGCCAGCGGCCACTCTGCGCATCGCCCGTTCGAAGCAAAAAGCCTGAGCAAGAGAATTGATTCTCTTTCCCATACAATCACCCAGAACCATACCGGAGCTGCCAGCAAGATCGATGGATGGTGGAACGAAGTCAATGGCTGGTTCACACATCCAATTACGGATTAATCCGTGGCGACTCAAGACTGTACTGCACCAGCAAAAGCCTTGCAGAAATGCGGGGCTTTTGTATTCCTACCCGCGATACGCGTGAGGAAACAATTCCTTCCGCTGCGCTCACCAAATGAAAGTCCGCCCGTCTCTTCCTCATATCTATATCTGCAAGGGCCAAAAAATTCCCGATCGATCTTCCACCGGTAGCCATCCCATAGCGGTAGTTTCGTTTGTTGCTCGAAAAGATATACAAATAGAGAAGCAAAAAAATCAGGAGATCGAATGAATTTTAGTCGGCATAAGTATGCGATCTTGCTTCTGTTCGCAATGGGCCTTTTCGACGCCACCGCCATTCTCGCGCAGCAGTCCAGTTCCTCCACCGTGCAAGCGTCCACGCCCGCCACGCCTGCCCCCGTCGTGACAACTCCTTTGAGGAAGTGGTTCATCGAAGGAGCGGGAGGCATTTCCTTTGGACCCGGCCTGGCCAATGGGAAAATGATCCACTCCACCTACACGGGTACCGGAGGCGGCGGCATTCGTCTGACGCGGCGGATTGAAATCCCCGGCGAACTGAGCTTTTACCGCAGCGGTCTTCCCTCTTGGGTACTGCAGACCGCGCAGCAACCGGGCGGCCACTACACGATCTTGACCTATTCCGTCGATCCGACGTTCTACTTCATTCGCGGACCCCGCTTCGGCTTCTTTGCCGTCGGCGGAGGCGGATATTCCCATGTCGCCACAACCTTCGACAAGCCCATCGGCTCCACGATCAATTGCACCATCTATTCCGGCCTGGGATATACCAACTTCACCAACTTCTGCAACGGGACCATTACCGGCTCTTCCTACTCCAGCAATCAAGCAATGTATAACTTCGGCATTGGCATGGAAGGCCGCCTCTACCCGAACCATCGGGAAATTCTGTTCGCGCAGGGTCGGTATATCCACATGATGACGCCCGCGAACCAGCTTCCCGGTCCCGGCTTCGCCCTGGTTTCCATCACTGCTGGCCTCCGTTGGTAGCGCGCTGGTCGCTTCTCGGACGTCCAGCCCCGCAGACGTTGGCTGCAATGGAGACCGCGCCTGCTACGCTGTCTGCATGGCCCTCGTCGAAGTTGACAACCTCGTCAAGACTTACCCCGTGCGCGGCAGCCGCCAGCCCCGCCGCGTCGTCGACGATGTCAGCTTTCGCATCGAACGCGGCCAGACGCTTGGCATCGTCGGCGAGTCGGGATCCGGAAAAAGTACGGTGGCGCGCCTTCTGCTGCGATTGATCGCGCCCGACTCCGGCGCCATTCGCCTCGACGGCCACAATCTCTTGACGGTCTCCGCCTTTGAACTGCGCCAGATGCGTCGGCGCATGCAGATTGTCTTTCAGGACCCCTATGCGGCACTCAACCCGCGCATGCGCGTCGAAGAAATCGTCGGCGAGCCGTTGGTCATCTACCAGCAGGAATTGAGACGGGTGCCCCAGGTCTCGATTCTGAGACCTGGGATTCTCCGTGCGCGCAATCGCTCCACCATGGCCCGGCAAGCTCAAATCCTGGAAGCGCTCACCATGGCCGGCCTCGATCGCTCGGCGCTTCCCCGCTACCCACATGAGTTTTCTGGCGGCCAGCGCCAGCGCATCAATCTTGCCCGCGCCTTGATTTTGCGCCCCGAGCTGCTGGTACTCGATGAGCCGACCTCGGCGCTTGACGTCAGCGTGTCCGCGCAGATCACCCACCTGCTGCGCCAGTTGCAGCGTGAACTACACCTCACCTACGTCTTCATCACCCACTCCATGCCGTTGGCGCGCTACATGGCAGACCAGATTCTTGTCATGCGCCAAGGCCGCATTATCGAGCAGGGCGGCTGGCAGCAGATCTGCGAGCATCCGCAGTCGGAATATACACAGGCGTTGCTGGCGGCCACGCTGGAGTTGCCTGCAACCGCATCCTGACGCAGTTGTTGCCGCGTTTCGCAGCCGCGCCTCGCGCCCCATGTTTCATTTCTGTCACCAGAGGAGGAAGCTCCGTCGGGCAATGCCGGTCTCGACCTCATTCTGTGATATTTTTAAGCGGGTGGCAACGCGCCACTCCACCAACCGGAGGAACAAAAATTGGGCAAAACGATGGTCCCGAAACGTCTATTTTTTACCAAGGGCGTCGGGAAGCATAAGGAACGTCTCACGTCATTCGAGCTGGCACTTCGTGATGCCGGAATCGCCGCACAAAATCTCGTGCGTGTCTCGTCAATCTTTCCCCCACAGGCAAAACTCATTCCCCGCAAAGAAGGATTGAAGTTCCTTTATCCCGGTGAGGTTGTGTTTGCTGTCGTCGCTGAAAATTCATCCCGCGAACCGCATCGACTGATCGCTTCCAGCATTGGCGTGGCCATTCCTTCAGACAGGAATATGTATGGATACCTCAGCGAACATCACAGCTTCGGCGAAACCGAAGACCAGGCCGGCGATTATGCGGAAGAACTGGCTGCCGAAATGCTGGCCACCACGCTGAATGTAGATTTCGATCCGGACAAAAGCTGGGACGAGAAGAAGGAGACGTATCGCATCTCCAACAAAATTGTTCGCACGGCCAACGTCACGCAGTCCGCTGTGGGAGATAAGCGCGGCCTGTGGACCACGACGATTGCCGCGGCGATTTTGATTTTCGAATAACGCAATCCACCGCATACTAGGTATGGATGAAGGGCCTTGCCGCAGGCGGGTCCTTCACATCGTGCGCCAGGAAATCGTTCTCCATGCCGAATACTCAAAACAATTTTCGCGTTGCACTGGTGCAGATGTCCTGCTCCGCCGATCCGGACGCCAACCTCGACAAGGCGGCCGACCGCGTTCGCGAGGCCGCGCGCGCCGGCGCCCACGTCGTTTGCCTGCCGGAACTGTTTCAGACGCAATATTTCTGCCAGCGGGAAGATCACGCGCTCTTCGATCTCGCCGAAACCATCCCCGGCCCTTCTACGGAAAAGTTGTCCCGCATCGCACGCGAAGAGCATGTCGCCGTTGTCGCTTCGCTGTTTGAGCGGCGCGCAGCCGGCATCTACCACAACACCGCCGCCGTTCTAGAGGACGATGGCTCGCTCGCCGGAACTTATCGCAAAATGCATATTCCGGATGATCCTCTCTACTACGAAAAGTTTTATTTCACTCCCGGCGATCTCGGCTTTCGCAATTTCCCGCTGCACGCGGGAAACGTTGGCGTGCTGGTCTGCTGGGACCAGTGGTATCCGGAAGGAGCCCGCATCACCGCGCTCAAGGGGGCGAATGTTCTTTTCTATCCCACCGCAATTGGCTGGCACCCCGCGGAGAAAGCCGAGTACGGCGACGCCCAATACAGCGCCTGGCAGACCATCCAGCGTTCCCACGCCATTGCCAATGGACTTTACGTCGCCGCCGTCAACCGCGTCGGTCACGAGCATGGCGACGTTCGCGGCAACCGCGTCGAGGGCCCAGGCCTGGAATTCTGGGGCGGATCGTTTCTCGCCGATCCCTTTGGCCGCGTGATCCTTCAGGCCGCGCACGACAACGAAGATATTCTCATCGGCGAAATCGATCTGCACCTGATTGAAGAGACACGCCGCAACTGGCCCTTTCTGCGCGACCGCCGCATCGACGCCTACCAGCCCATCACCGAACGCTTTCTGGATAAGTAGCCTTCCATGAGCGCTCCTCGCACATCCGTCGACACTGGCAAGGCAACTCCCCGCTCCCTCGGTCTGCACATGCCTGCCGAGTGGGAGCCGCACGCCGCCACCTGGATCGCCTGGCCGCACAATGCTGAAGACTGGCCGGGAAAATTCCAGCCGATTCCCTGGGTGTATGGCGAGATCGTGCGCCATCTCGCCAGCGTCGAACATGTTCACGTTCTGATGAATGAGCCGGCAGCGGAGAAACGCGCGCGCAATTTACTGACCCGTTGCGGCGCGGATCTGAACAATATCGCCTTCCATCTTCAGCCGACCGACCGCGTATGGCTGCGCGACTCCGGCCCCATCTTTCTCACTCCGGCTGCCGCCAAAACCGCCGCGCCGCCGCTCGCGCTCACCAACTGGAAATTCAACGCGTGGGCCAAGTACGACAACTGGCACAATGATGATCGAATTCCGGCGCATGTCGCCAAACTGCTATCGGTGCCAGCATGGACGCCAGAAATCACCCTCGCCGGCGGTCAGCGCCATCGTGTCGTTTTGGAAGGCGGCAGCATCGACGTCAACGGCGCCGGCGCGCTGCTCACAACCGAGGAATGCCTGCTGAGCAATGTGCAAGCGCGCAACCCCAACCTCACTCGCGAGCAACTGGAACAGTGCTTCCACAACTACCTCGGCATCGACCAGGTGATCTGGTTGAATCGGGGCATCGCCGGCGACGACACCCATGGCCACGTCGACGACATCGCCCGCTTCGTCGATTCCAAAACCATCGTGGCCGCTGTCGAGCCGAATCGCGACGATGAAAATCACGCGCCGCTGCAGGAAAACCTCGATCGCCTGCACACCGCGCGCACCCGCGAGAACAAGCCCTATCGCATCGTGGAGCTACCGCTTCCCTCTCCGGTGATTTTCGAAGGACAGCGTCTGCCGGCCAGCTACGCCAATTTCTATATCGCAAACGGCCTTGTGTTGGTGCCGACGTTTAACGACCCCAACGACCGCATCGCCCTGAACACCCTTGCCGAACTATTCCCTCTGCGCCGCATCATTGGCATCCACAGCGTGGACTTTATCTGGGGTCTGGGCGCCATGCATTGCATGACCCAGCAGCAACCGGCAATTCCAGTCTCGGCCGCTGGCCACAAGGTTTAGAACGGCCGACTTTCTCCCCGAAACGCGTTCCACCCCATCGCAATCACTTCTAAGGCTCGCTCCGTCAATGGAAATTCCGTCGATGTTCGCAGCCCTTCCAGCGGAACCCAACGCGCATCCGAGACATCGCTGCCATGTTGCAACGCGCACAGGCCCGCGACGCGTCCGCCGTCCTTCGCGTCAATCCGGCACAGAAAATCCACCAGCACGTAATGGAAGCGGACCCGTCCCTCCGCATCGCGATCGATGTGGTCAAAGGCCTTCAGCACCTGGAGCGGCGAAACCGTCAGTCCGGTTTCTTCAGCAACCTCGCGGACAATCGCTTCCCCCAGCGTTTCGCCCAACTCGACCGCACCGCCCGGCAGCGACCATTCGCCTTCGAGCGGCGCTTTCGCGCGACGGACCAGCAGAACACAATCCACGGCAAGCACGACCGCGCCCACTCCCACAATCGGCGACACTGGATATTCGCGCTGCCCGCTCAAAACCTATCTCCTGCTTCTCGTACCATTCATCCATCCGCAACCTCGCGGCAACTGAAAAGGCGCAGCCAGTTGCCGCGCCTCTCTCGCTCAAGATCCATCGCCCCCTCACAGGCGCATCGGCTTGCCATATTCTTCTTCGAATACCGTACGCGCCATGTCGAAACGGCCACCGTTATGCTTGTCAGGCCCGTGCCGATGTCCAATCCCTAACAGCGCGACCACATGATAGCTCAGCGGAAGTTTCAGCACCTCGCGAACCTTCTCTTGCTCGAACCCCTCCATCGGCGCCGTATCGTAGCCCAGCGCCTCCGCCATCAGCATCATGTGTGTAAAGGCAATCATCACGTGCCGATTCAGCCACATCGGCATATTGGGATGGTTGGAAAGATAGTTGGGAATCGTCTCCTTCGCCTGCGCCGCGTAGCTTTCCGACATGCCCCCCTCCCGGCCCAGCCGGAGCATCTCTTCCAGGTCGCCGTTGCGCCACCCGTCCGCGTCCCCACAGGCAACAATCATCACGGAAGCCTCTTCCACCTTGGCCTGGTTGAAACTCGCCGCGCGCAGCCGCTTTTTCTGCTCCGGATTGCGCACCACGACAAAACGCCACGGCTGCATGTTGTAGCCGCTGGGAGCCTGCAGGCCCGCACCAAGAATTTGCTTTAAGTCTTTTCCTGAAACCGGTGTACCGTCGAAGCTTGGAGTGGCACGACGTTCACGAATAATCTTGGAAATGGGCTTTTCGGTCGAACTCATTCCGTGTTTTCCTCAATATGCCGAGTACAACCATGCGCTCTCGTGTGTTTCTCTGCAAAGCAGAATAGCGCAGCCATCGTCCATGCCGACTCTGGCAAACATTGTTAGTCTAGTACAGAAATGCTTTTTGAACCCTACACCCGTGCGGGGAGGTTACAACGCTTGGATGCGGAATGTCCCCTCTTGCGTGGGCCTCTGGCGGACTTCGTTGCAACCTGGCTCCGCAAACACACTAGATTGGGTTGGATTCTTGCACTGCTGGGATGCACGCTGCTGGTTCCCACATCGTTTGCGACGGCCCAGTCGCCGGCGGCGGGCAGCGTTCCTTATGCAGCAGCCGCCACCGGCGGTCAATCGACCTCAACCGCAAACAGCCGCCCGTCAAAGACCGCGAAACCTTCCGCAGCGCAGCATCATACACATCGACATCATCGCCGTGCCAGGCCGAAAGCACCTGCGGTATCCTCTGCGCCCACCGCTCCGCCGCCACCCGTTCCGCCCGCGCAGCAACCCCCAAACCCGGCGACGATCGATTTTAGCAATGGTCTTTTGAGTGTCCGCGCGCAGAATTCCAGCCTGGTCGCAATCCTGAATCAGATCGCGCGCCAGACCGGCCTGGTCATCGAAGGCCTCAATCACGACGCGCGCATGTATGGGCAATACGGACCGGGCAATATTTCCAGCACTCTGTCCGCATTGCTGGATGGCTCAGGATATGACTATGTGATCGTCGGCAGAGGTGCCAGCCACTCACCCACGCGACTCATCTTATCGACCGGCGGTAACGGCGGGGCGACCAGTCCACCAGCGTCCGTCGGCACCCCGGATGCGTCTCCGGCGACCAGCGAACCAACCGGGCCAGCCGATCCCACAACGCCGGTTCAACCGAAGACCCCGCAGGAAATCTTTAATGAGTTGCGCAGAACGCATCCCCAATGATGAAGGATGCTTGCGCGCGCGAAGGGAATTTGAGTTTATTGAGATTGCGCAGGCGAGATTCGAGCAGCCTTGGAACCTGCAACTTTCGTGCAGCGAATTTACGGATTTGCGGACTTGGTTTGAATTTGCAGCGGGGCTGGATGGTGCGAACGAACATGTATCTTAGCCATTGCAAACAGTGCAGAGCAACACCCGTACGCAAGGGCAACGCCCATGGCAACGGAGGCAAGAATGGTTGAGATCATCAAAACAATCATTGGGGGACTTCCTCCAGCATAACAAATCCAGTGCGGGCTATTGGACTCGAACGGGCAAAAATGGGCCACAAGCGCCGGTCTTCATTCAACTGAATTCTTGCTCGGCATACTAGTGTTTTCTGCATAAATTCTGTTGCTTCAGGAGATTCCTCTACACTTGAGTTTTGGTTGCGAACACCTTCGAACATGCGGCCAACGGGCCGCGGAAAGCACTTTGCCAGCTAGAAATGTCGATTCCACAGCTTATTGTGCGCGGTGCGCGCCAGCATAATCTGAAGAACATCACGGTGCAGATTCCGCGCAATTCCCTCACCGTGGTCACCGGCCTGTCCGGCTCCGGCAAGTCCTCGCTCGCCTTCGACACCATCTATGCGGAAGGCCAGCGGCGCTACGTCGAGACCCTTTCCGCCTATGCACGCCAATTTCTCGATCAAATGGAACGCCCCGACGTCGACTCCATCGAGGGCCTCAGCCCAGCCATCTCCATCGAACAAAAGACCACCAGCCGCAGCCCCCGCTCGACAGTGGGCACCATCACTGAAATCTACGATTACCTTCGCCTCCTGTACGCCTCCATCGGCGTCCCCCACTGTCCCAACTGCGGACGCCCCATCTCCCGCCAGTCCGCCGATCAGATTGTCGGCCGCGTAATGGATCTGGCGCCGGGCGAGCGCGTCACCATATATGCCCCCATCGTGCGCGGCCGCAAAGGTGAATTTCGCGATGAACTGGAAAAGCTCGACCAGCAGGGATTTCGTGCCCGCATCGATGGAGAGGTTCGTGACCTGGCGGAAAACATCGTCCTGGAAAAGCGAAAAAATCACACCGTTGAAGCGATTGTCGATCGAATTGTCGTCAAGCCCGGCGTGGAAAAACGCCTGGAGACCGCGATCACCAAGGCGCTGCAGATGGCCAATGGCCTGGTGCTGGTCGCCATGCCCGCTTCCGCAGGTCAGTCTGGTCTTCGCGTTGAGGAGCAACTGTACTCCTCCTCCATGGCCTGCCCCGACTGCGGCATCAATGTTCCCAAACTCGAGCCGCGCAGCTTTTCCTTCAACAGCTCCTACGGCGCCTGTCCGCACTGCAATGGTCTCGGCAGCATTTACGATTTCGACCCCGCCAAAATCATTATCGACTGGTCCAAGCCCCTACTTGAGGGCGGCCTCGGGCCCGGTGGCAGCAGTCAATATCTAAGCCGCTTGATCCATCTTGCCGCCGACCGCTACAAAATCGATCTGCGCAAGCCGTTCGAACAACTCACCGAGCCCCAGCAGAAACTGCTGCTTTATGGCCCGGAGCACGGTGAAGGTCCACGCACCGGTTTCCACGGCATCTTGAAGTGGCTGCGGCAATCCCTCGACGAAGTCCGTTCCGACAGCTATCGCGAATGGTTGATGGGCTACATGTCCGCGACCGTCTGCCCGCAATGCCACGGCAAACGTCTTCGCCCGGAATCGTTGGCGGTCACTGCCAACGACCTCTCCATTGCCGACTTCGCCGCCATGCCTCTGGTGGATGCGCTGGCCACCGCGCGCGGTTTTACCTTCAGTCAACGCGAACAACTCATCGCGGACCGTCTGCAGCGCGAAATTGTCGAGAGGCTGGAATTTCTCGTCGCTGTCGGCCTCGGATATCTCTCGCTCGACCGCAACGCAGCCACCCTGTCGGGCGGAGAAGGGCAACGCATTCGTCTCGCCACACAGATCGGCTCTCGCCTGCGCGGCGTTCTCTACGTGCTCGACGAGCCCTCTATCGGCCTCCATCAGCGGGACAATGAACGCCTCATTGCAGCCCTCACCTCCCTGCGCGATCTCGGCAACACCATCCTCGTTGTCGAGCATGATGAAGACACCATCCGCCGCGCCGACTATGTTCTCGATCTCGGCCCCGGCGCAGGCCGGCTGGGCGGCGCCCTCGTCGCCCACGGAACACCGCAGCAAATTATGGATACGCCCGGCTCGCTTACCGGCCAGTACCTCAGCGGAACTCTGGAAACGGTGCAGCGCAGCGCACCTCGCCCGACTGGCAATCATTGGCTCACCGTGGAAGGCGCCCGTGGGCACAACCTGAAAAATCTCACCGCTCGCTTCCCTCTCGGCCTGCTGACTGTCATCGCCGGCGTCTCCGGCTCCGGCAAAAGCACGCTCATCAACGACATACTTTATCGCGCGTTAGCGAGAGATCTCTACGGCTCGCGCGAAGAGCCCGCCGAACACGATCGCGTTGTCGGCGCGAAGATCATCGACAAGGTGATCCAGATCGATCAGTCGCCCATCGGTCGTACGCCGCGCTCCAACCCGGCAACCTACACCGGCGTTTTCACCGCCATCCGCGAACTGTTCGCCATGCTGCCCGAGGCGCGCGAACGCGGCTATAAAGCCGGACGCTTCTCCTTCAACGTTCCCGGCGGCCGCTGCGAAACCTGTCAGGGCGACGGCCAGCGCCGCATTGAAATGAATTTTCTGCCCGATGTCTACGTCACCTGCGAGGTATGTAACGGTCGCCGTTACAATCAGGAAACATTGGCGGTCCGCTTCAAGGGCCATTCCATCGCCGACATTCTGGAGTTGCCGATTGCAGACGCTCTAACGGTTCTCGAAGACATCCCCGTTGTCCGCCAGAAACTGGCGACGCTCAACGATGTCGGCCTCGGCTACGTCCACCTCGGCCAGTCCGCCACCACCCTCTCCGGCGGCGAAGCGCAGCGCATGAAGCTGGCACGGGAACTCTCCAAGCGCCAGACCGGTCGCACTCTCTACCTGCTCGATGAGCCTACGACCGGCCTTCACTTCGACGATGTCCGCAAGCTGATGGAAGTCCTGCACAGGCTCACCGACCTCGGCAACACCATCCTGATCATCGAGCATAATCTGGATGTCATCCGCAGCGCCGACTGGATCGTCGACCTGGGTCCGGAGGGTGGCAAAGACGGCGGAGAAATCGTTGCCGAAGGAACGCCCGCACAAGTCGCCGCCAATCCCGCGTCCTACACGGGAAAATTTCTGCTTCGTTACTTCCCACAGTCCGATCCGTCGAAAAAAACGCGGCAAAATGAATTCCTCGCTGCAAAGAATGGTCGCGCTTCCGCGCGGAAAAAGATAAAACTATAGACGCCTTGCGAGAACCTATGCGCGACTTGCAGATTCGGAACACGACACCATGAGCTGGAACTCCTATCCATTGCCGGAAGTCTTACCGCCCGCCGTCGACGACTC
>JAJZCA010000030.1 GCA_021798735.1 Acidobacteriota bacterium
GCAGCCATCCAGCTTCAGATAGTCGACGCCCCAGGACGCAAACAGACGAGCATCCTGGAGAAAGTGGCCGTTGCCGCCGCCATCGGGCACACCGCTGCCGGCAAATTTGCCGCACGTTTCATAGCCCGCGTCCTCATAGATGCCGAACTTCAGACCCATTCCATGGATCGCTTGGGCGATCGGCTTCATTCCTTGTGGAAAGCGTTGCGGATCGACCTGCAGGTTGCCGTGAGCATCCCGGTCCTTCTGCATCCAGCAGTCGTCGATGGTTACGGTGTTGTAGCCGTGTGCGGCGAGGCCGCTCTTCACCAGAGCTTTAGCGTTGTCCAAAATGGTCTGCGCGGTGAACCTGCACTCGTAATGGGCCCAGTCATTCCAGCCCATTGGCGGAGTAGCGGCCAACAGCTTATCGCTCGCAGGCGCGGCAAAGCTGGGAAGCGCCATGCCGCACACTAAGGCCAGCAGCAGGGTCATGAGGATGAAAGACGGAAGTTGCAGGCGGGAAGTTCTGACAGGCATATGAATATTTCCCTCGATGGAGTTGCTACGACCGCAAGTGGGATCCAGGCAGTCAGCTTGGCTTAGGAAGCGGTTGGTCATCGTTATCCTACAGACTGTTTTAAAGGATCGGTTAAAATTCACGGAGTCATCCTCTACTCCGTTCTGGTTGCTTGCACGAGTAATTCGACCGAGGGTGCAATCATGTCCAGCAAGACAGCCTGAGGCTGCTCCGCGGATTTTAAGAGTTCGATATTGTGTTGGCGGTCCTCGGCAGAGACGGTTCGACTATTTTGCAGGTCATCCAACGCCTGCAAGCCCATCGCTGCAACCTGGTTCAAATCATGCGAGACCGGAACCAATTCCTTGGTCAGCTCCGACTGAACCAGCAAGGGCTGGAGCTGCGCATCGTTGTCGCGCCATAGCGTAAGCCATTGTCGGGCTTGCTGCCATTGCTGGGGTGTGGCTTGACCCGCGACGATCTGCTGAACCAGATCGTGAAACTTGCGTGCCGTCTCGCTCTCCGGCGGTACCGTGTCGATCATTCGGTTCCGTGGCGTAAAAACGGTGTAGCTTCGTCCGCCTTCGAGCCTGTAGCGCATGTAACCACTGGGAGGCGCTACCACGGAGGCGAGAACTTTCAAGGACACCGGATCCGGATCTCCACTCATCCGCTGCAACATAACATCTACATCCGCTCCGGAATTCAATCCGTAATTCTCCAGTTTCCAGGACACCAGCGCGAGCCTCTGGTACATCGAGTCCACATCTCGCACCTGTTGCGGCGACCAGAATCGCTCTGCGACTGCGGCGAGATAGGGCCAAATTTGGCTGTTGATAGTTTCCGGAGTGACATACTCGCTCCACATGGCCGCCTCGCCGCCCAGGATGCGCGCCGCCTGTTCTGGATTCAGCGTTGCCGCTTGGTCGCCCAGGGGATCTGCCAAATAGTAATGCGACGTTGGAAAATCCAGATTCAGGTAGTAGGGAGTCGAAAGCATGCCACGGTTGCCTTGCCGCGCCGCTTGCGCCAGGGAGGCCAATCCGCGCCAAGATTGAATCACAACATCCTTGGGAGTCTCAGGCTGCAATACCTCGTCCCAGCCTTCCATGATCTTGTGGTGCTTCGCGACCAGCTTCTGCACCCTTGCAGTGAAATACGCCTGTAGCGCAGCGTTGTTCGCAAGACCGTGGGCGTGCATGAAACTCTGAATCTGCGGGTTCGCATTCCATTCCTTGCCATTGCATTCATCGCCGCCGATGTGGAAATACTGATCCGGAAAAAGAGCCGCCATCTCGCCGATAAATGAGTTGAGGAATTTGTAAGTAGAATCCTTGGTCGGATCCATCGCCGCACTGTGCACGCCCATATGGCGGGCAATCTGGTACGGGCCTGGCCCGCTCGCCAACTGGGGATAGCCAACAAACCAGGAAGTAGTATGGCACGGCATATCGAACTCAGGAACTACGCGGATTCCGCGGTCGTGCGCATAATCAATGACCTCGCGAATCTGGTCCTGCGTATAGTAGAAACCGTCCGACCCCTTGTCCTGCAATAGAGGAAACTTCTTACTTTCGGCGCGAAAACCCTGATCGTCCGAGATGTGCCAGTGAAATACATTCAGCTTGACTGCCTCCATTCCATCCAGGTCGTGTTCGATAACCGGGACAGGAATAAAGTGGCGGCTGACGTCGATCATCAAGCCGCGCCACGGAAAGCGAGGCTGGTCATCGATGTTGACGGCCGGAACGCTGAAACCCTGCGGCGTCGTCCGTACCAGTTGCAGAAACGTTTGCAGGCCGTGCAGCACTCCGAGAGGATTCGCGGCAGTCAGTTTCACCTGGGTTGGAGTTACCTCCAGGCGATAAGACTCGTCTTCTCCCAGTTGCTGCACCGGATCGCTGGGTCCAGTCGTCTGGATGGTAAAGTCTGGCTGATTGAACTGTGCTGTATGCCATAGCGGAATGCCGGTTTCCCGTGAAAGCGTATCCAGGAAACGCTGCCGTGCGCGCGTCAGACGCGGCTCCGTATAGCCTTGCAGCGCAATGCCAAACTTGCCATCGACCATGAATTGACCCTGCCCCTGCACAACGTGCGCTGGAAGCGGCATGATCGGCAGTGGGGTCTGCGTCTGCGCGCGACTCTCGTGGGGAAGGATGAGAAAGCAACAGGCAAGAAAAAGAAAACATCCAGGGCGCGCGGAACTAAACTTCATCAAGACAACACCTCAAAGCTGCAGCCATCGACTGATACTCGCATAACCAACATACCATTGCGTTCCCATGGTTGTAATTCACAACTATCGCGCATCCTGTTTGCTGTAATTTCAGGCGTCAACGCCGTCATGGCTGTGTTGCCCCCAACCATGAGTCGGCAGTAAATCTCACATCGAAAACCCGATCCCGCCTAAATGGCCTTCGTACGATCCCTGAGATTGACTCCTCGTGAAAACAGAAGATTCAGAAGCAAGGACCCTCCGGCAGTGGGATACCGGACCGAAGGTCTGAACAATCAGGTAGAGCCGATTCAAGAGGTCGACCTGCAGGTAAAGCAGATGATGCAGCGGCTTCTTCTCCAGAGTTCCAGATGGTGAAAACCGCCGCAAGGAAGCAAGCGCCGCGCGCGCAGGACTCCCTGGAGGAATGAACCGCCGCATGAAAGCCCGAATGGGTACTCCGAAGGCGATGACCGCTACCGCCCATACGCTTGCCCGGATTATCTATCGCATGGTTACCACCCAACAGCCGTGCGACACTGCCATCTTTCAAAAACAGGAGGAACGCAGGAGAAACCAGAAATCAGCCAGGCTTCACGCACAAGCCGGAGAACTCGGATTCCAACTCGTGCCCATCAATTTTGTTCCTTGAGAGAGCGCCGGAGGATCTCCCTTTTTGATTCGCGGTTTCAATGATTTAGGAGCTGCTGGAAATACGAGCCGAGCGGCCACTGTAACAGTATTGCAAAACGATGTTCATTTCCGGACACCGAAAGATTAAAGTACGAGAAGAAATAAAACAGCTCAAGACCGGGCCACCAGCAAAGATTTTGCGGATGTGGGATTGGAAATGTGGGCTGCGGCGATGTGCGTTGCAACGTGCTGATGAAGAAACCAGTTTCGTCCAAACAAATTGTGACATGTGGAGACCCAAGATGATTTCGTCGCGATGGCTGTTCGCAGTAGTTTTGTCCGCGGTTGTGATGCAGGCACAGCAACCTGCAACAGAGTTGTTGCAGGGTTATTCGCACGATGCGTCGGCGAAAGAAGTGCAGTGGGAGCGGCAATTTCGTGCGATTCCATCGCCGGACAATTTGCGCAGCTATATGCAGCGGCTCTCCGCGCATCCGCACAACGTGGGCTCCCCATACGACAAAGACAACGCGGAATGGATCGCGGACAAGTTTCGCTCGTGGGGCTTCGATACTTCGATCGAGACATTTTATGTATTGTTCCCAACTCCGAAAGAACGCAAGCTGGAGTTAGTGGAACCGACGCAGTTTACGGCGAAGCTGGCAGAGCCGACGGTCGCGGTGGATCCAACATCGAACCAGCAGGCCGAGGCGCTGCCGCCTTACAATGCCTACTCGGCGGATGGCGACGTGACCGCGCCGCTGGTGTATGTGAACTACGGCACGCGGGAAGACTACGAAACGCTGGATCGAATGGGTGTTTCCGTGAAGGGCGCGATTGTGATTGCACGCTATGGCCACGCATGGCGCGGCATCAAGCCCAAAGTAGCCGCCGAACACGGAGCGGTGGGCTGCATCATCTATTCCGATCCGCAGCAGGATGGGTACGGGGAAGACACGACCTTCCCGCATGGGCCGGCGCGGCCTACAGAGGGCGTACAGCGCGGCTCGGTTGCGGATACCTACTATCCTGGCGATCCTCTTACTCCGGGAGTAGGCGCGACGAAAGATGCCAAGCGCATCGCGTTGAAGGATTCTCCGGAAATTACAAAAATACCGACGCTGCCGATTTCCTACGGAGATGCGCAGCCGCTGTTACAGGCTTTAGGCGGCCAGATGGTTCCGCGCACGTGGCGAGGAGGATTGCCGATTGCGTACCACGTCGGCCCCGGCCAGGCGAAGGTGCATTTGCGCGTGTATTCCAACTGGGACACAAAGCCGATCTATGACGTCATCGCGCGAATGACCGGCGCGACGGAGCCTGACCAATGGATCATCCGCGGCAATCATCAGGACGCGTGGGTGAACGGCGCGGAAGACCCAATCTCCGGCATGGTTGCGGAAATGGAAGAGGCGCGCGCGTTAGGCGAACTGGCGAAGCAAGGATGGAAGCCGCGGCGGACCATCGTTTATTGTGCATGGGACGGCGAAGAACCTGGGCTGCTGGGTTCGACGGAGTGGGTGGAGACGCACGCGAAAGAGTTGAGCGATCACGCGGTGTTCTATGTTAACTCCGACAACACCGACCGAGGCTTTCTGCAGATGGAAGGCTCGCACTCGGTCGAACACTTTCTAAATACGGTGGCCGCGGAGGTGCCGGACCCGGAGACAAAATACTCCGTGCTGGAGCGTGCGCGGTTGCAGCAGATTGGCAAGGCAACGACGGAAGCGGAGCGAACTGAGTTGCGCAGCCGACGCGACCTGCGCATCGGAGCGCTGGGGGATGGCTCCGACTACTCGCCGTTTTTGGACTATCTTGGAATTCCATCCGTCGATCTGAGCTTCGACGGCGAAACGAAGGGGGGCGTGTATCACTCCGAATACGACGACTTTTATTGGTATACGCATTTCTCCGACACAAAGTTTGTGTACGGTCGCGCGTTGGCGCAAGTGGCTGGAACTGCCGTGATGCGCATGGCGGACGCGGAGGTGCTGCCGTATGAGTTCACGGACGTAGCGGACACGATGCACCAGTATGTGGACCAATTGAAAAAGCAGATGACGAAGACGCAGCAGGACATTACGGAGACCAATCGACAGATTCAAGAGGGCGTCTTCGCTGCGAGTTCCGATCCGCAGACGCCGTCGTACCCGCCAAAAGAAGAACCGGTGCCGCCGTATATGAATTTTGCACCGCTGGAAAATGGCGCTGCCGACTTGACGATCAGCGCGCAGAAATATCAGACTGCGTTCGATCAACTCGGAAAGGACGATGCCCTGCTGGATGGGACGCAGGTCGCCGAAGTGAATCATCTGTTGATGCTGACAGAGCGCGCAACCCTGCTACAGGCGGGCCTGCCGGGCCGGAGCTGGTATAAAAACCAGATCTATGCTCCCGGCGCGTACACCGGGTACGGCGTGAAAACTCTGGCCGCGGTGCGCGAGGCGATGGACCAACATAATTGGCAGCTTGCCGACCAGCAATCTCCAGTAGTGGGAAATGTGCTGGTGGACTGGAGCCGCGCCATTGACGCAGCGACGGACAAGCTTGATGCCATCGAGGCAAAGAAGCCGTAGCTATTTATGTGTCTTGCCGACCTGGTGCCATTCCGCGTCAATCTGTTCCAGCGTGCGACCTTTCGTTTCCGGTACCAGGCGATAGACAAAGAACCAGGCGAGGATGCCGATGACGGCATAGAGCCAGAAAGTTGCGGGGCGGCCAAGAGAATGCAGCAAGCTGAGAAATGTGAGCGCGACGATTAGATTGGAGCCCCAGTTCATCATGGTGGCAACGCCCATCGCGCGGCCGCGAATTTTGAGAGGATAGATTTCAGAAATCAGCAGCCAGAAGACCGGTCCCAGCCCGATGGCAAAACAGGCCACGTACACCGCAAGGCTGATGACCGCAAGCCATGCGACGATGCTCGACGAGCTGGCGAAGAGAAATGCCGCGCCGAGGACCCCAAGGCTGATCACCATCCCCACCAGTCCCCACAGAAGAAGGGGACGTCGTCCGACGCGATCGAGCAGCCGCAGTGCAACGATGGTCAGCAGGACGTTGACCAGTCCGACGCCTACCGTCGCTAAAATCGCCGCCGAAGCGGAGCGAAGGCCAGCCAATTGAAAAATTGTCGGCGCGTAATAAATGACGGTATTGATGCCGGTGAACTGCTGGAACGCTGCCAGCCCGATACCAATGATGAGCGGACGCCGCAAGGACACATTCAGCAACTCGCGCCAGCCGCCTTCCTGCAAACCAAGGTCGGCTTTGATCTCGGCGAGTTCGGCGCTCACGTCACCGGACTCGCGGATTCGCTGCAACACTGCACGGGCTTGATCGTCCTGCGATCGACTCATGAGCCAACGCGGACTTTCCGGAACAAAGAACAGCCCGATCAGCAGAATCAGCGCGGGAATCGCGGCCAGGCCGAACATCCAACGCCAGGCCTCTTTGTCCGCCAAGCCATAATCCGCCAGGTAAGAAACCACGATGCCAAGGGTGATCATCAGCTGGTTCAACGAAACCAATTTGCCTCGAATGGCGGGCGGAGAAACTTCAGAGATGTACAGCGGCGCGGTGAAAGACGCGATTCCGATGGCGACACCAACAACCACTCGGCCGATTGCAAGCCAGGTTGGGGTGGGCGCAAGAGCCGTACCGATGGCGCCGATGATGAATAAAATCGCCACGTGAATTAGCAATTTGCGGCGGCCTAATGCATCGGCTAACTTGCCGCCAAATGCGGCTCCGGCCACAGCACCCAACAACACGGCCGCAACAACAACTTCTTCCTGGAATGTGGAAAGCAGGAATTCTTTTCGAACGAAAAGAATCGCTCCCGAGATGACGCCTGTATCGTAGCCGAACAGCAGCCCGGCAAGCGCAGAGATCGCTGAGACCATGGTGACAAAGCGACCCGTCGCCGGTTTGGCGCGACTATGTTCTGGAGATGACAAAGTAGACCTCCGTGCTGATCGGTCGATGCGTCAATGGTCCTGAGCGGGGTAGGTCGGCTGCGGTGTTGACCGTCATCTTGGTCTGCGCCAGGATGGAACCAGAACTGACGGTACAGCAGAATACAAGGAAATACAGTGGCATACGGCGCGTTGTACTCATGGACCTCCTGAGTTACCGACGAAAGATAGGGGATGTGACGCCGAGATCTTTTACTTGGCTGACTTCCTTACCTTCGCCCATCGTGCCTTCTGCGCGGCCGCAATCTTGGCGCGCACTTCGGCGCTCATCGTGCGCCGCGGTGCGGGTATAGCGGATAGGCCTGCACCGGATGTGCGTTTCGCGTGCCCCTTTCCGGCTGCACTGTTGCCGGTCAACAACGTCTTTACCTGCTGGAGCCGCGATATTTCAGCATCAATTTCTGCAACGATAGTTTTAATACCCATAATTCCTCCCCCGTTCATCTTAGCCCGCCGATCCGCTCAGTTGTCTGCTTTGCGATGACCAATGCTTGCATGGCGCAGGGCTGCCTGGCAAGACGGTGGATGAACACTGAAGCGAAACAACATTGACGGCCGTCACAGAAGATCCTCAACAGTCGCGGAAGCTGTCCTCTCCAGGTATGTTTTTTCCAGTTTCAAATTAGCCGTTGCAAGAAATAGCCGAGGCTGCAGCGCAGCCGGAACGTGAGCGATTCCTTCTTTTTCCTTCACTGCCAGAAGTACAAGTATAGGCATCACAGGCCGCCGTGACACAGGTCACCGACAGGTCTCCATCGAGCTTAGTTAGATACAAACATGCGTTCTCCAAGCACAATCGCTCGACACGCTCAAAGCGCATGTACGGAGAACGAAGACGATTTGGCGCAGGCGTATCCCCGACTCTGCACCCTGTTTTCCAGCGACCAGCCTGTTGCCCAGGGCCCGATGGAGGGCCATGGTTCCGCGACTCCGGGTTCTTTTCTCGACCCGCACGCAGGCCATGCATTTCAGGAAATTGAGGTTCGTTTGCGGGGAGTGATGGGCAACACATCCATCGCGCTGCGCAGGAGAGGACCTTTTCCCTCGTTTCTGTCCCGGTAATCCAAATTGGCCAGGTTAACCAGAAGTTTTTTCGATCAAGGAGGATGTATGAAACACAGTATTTCGGCAGCACTCGTGATTATCTCTCTGGCAGCAAGCGCATATGCGGGAACCATCAACGGCAAGGTCTCGGGAGTGAAGGGCGAGTCGGTCGTCTATGTCGACGCAATTGCCGGCAAGAGTTTTCCGGCGCCGTCCCAGCATGCGTTGATGAACCAGAAAGGCCTGATGTTCGTGCCTTTTCTTTTAGTCGTTCAGCAGGGAACGACGGTCGACTTCCTGAACAGCGACAGCGTGGCCCACAACGTCTTCTGGTCCTCGGTTGCGGGAAACAAGAAGCTGGGACACAACCTGGGGACATGGCCGCAGGGTGAGAAGCGCAGTTTCAAGTTTGACAATCCAGGCGCGATTCCACTGCTCTGCAATGTCCACCCCGATATGGCGGCGTTCATTGTTGTGTCGCCAACTCCGTACTTTGCCACGACGGACAAGTCGGGAACCTATCGCATCGAGAACGTTCCCAACGGCACCTACAGCGTCACGGCCTGGAACCCTCGCGCGAAACCGCATACCAGTCAGGTCACTGTCTCCGGCGATACCAAGGCCGACATGACGCTCTCGAAGTAAACAGCAATCTACCATTCCGGCTCTTTGTGTGCGAACAACATCGAAAAGGTCATCATGCTGAAGCGCTATGAAAAAAAATCGGTCGACGTAGAATGGCTGAATAGCAACTTCCCGTGCATGATGGCCTGCCCTGCGCACACAAACGCCGGCCGGTATGTTGCTTTGATTGCGGAAGGCCGGTTTGAGGAAGCCTACCGGATCGCGCGCAATCCTAACCCGTTGGCCAGCATATGTGGCCGAGTCTGTGCCCATCCCTGTGAAACCGCCTGTCGCCGCGGAGCGATCGATCAACCGATCGCAATCCGCGCGCTGAAACGTTTCCTGACAGAACGGCACGGCCCCGAGTCGAAGCACCCCGTAAATACAAATGAGGGGCGACTGCAACCGAAGCTTCCCTACCGTATTGCCGTGGTCGGAGGCGGTCCGGTCGGGCTTTCCGCCGCACATGACCTGGCGCTGATGGGATACTCCGTCACGATATTTGAGGCCGCTCCCGTGGCGGGCGGAATGCTGTACCTGGGCGTTCCTGAGTACCGGTTGCCGCGCGATGTCGTCGAGGCGCAGGTGCGCGAGATTCTGGCGACTGGCGATATCACGCTGAAACTGAACCAGGCAGCGGGACGGGATTTCACCATTGCCGATCTGCGCCATCAGGGTTTCGATGCCGTTCTATTGGCGGTCGGCGCGCACAGCAGTCGCGATCTTTCCATCCCCGGCGTAAACCTTGACGGCGTGCATAAGGGCATTGATTTCCTGCTGAACGTCAACCTGGGATACCAGTTCACCATCGGCAAAAAAGTGATTGTGATTGGCGGCGGCAACGTGGCCATGGACGTGGCGCGTTCTGCAGCGCGCGAGGTTTTGCGGCAACACGTCGCAGGAGTGGAGTCGCAGGAGCCTTCCCGTGAAAACGAGGATACGGTGGCGGCGCGAGAGATGATTGACGTTTCTTTGTCTGCGCTGCGCCTGGGCGCCCAGGAAGTGAACCTTGTGTGCCTTGAGCCACGCAATCAGATGCCCGCGGCGCTGGAAGAGATTGTCGAAGCGGAAGAGGAAGGGGTCATTCTTCACCCGGGCTTCGGTCCCAGCCGCATCCTTGGCGAAAACGGCAGAGTCTCCGCGCTCGAAGTGCTGAAAACGAAAAGGGTCTTCGATGAGAGCGGACGATTCAACCCTGCATTTCACGAGGGCAGCGAGTCGCTGCTGGAATGCGACACCGTCATTATGGCCATTGGCCAGGCGCCCCGGCTCGATTTTCTAAAGCCCGAGGACGGTGTAGAGATTTCGCGGCGGGGATTGATCGCCGTCAACCCGCATACTCTGATGACCTCCTCCGAAGGCATCTTTGCCGGCGGCGATTGTGTCTTCGGCCCACGATTGATCATCGACAGCGTGGCGGACGGCAAACGGGCCGCAGTTGGGATCGACGAATATCTTCGTGGGATCCAGCACCCGGAGCCGACAGTAGAAGTGGAGATTCTTGAGCGGCACAGCATGCCGCTGGACCTGCTGGATCTGATGCGGCAGCCCATTCCCGCACTGCCGCTGGCACGCCGCACCGGCATGACCGAAGTGGAAGTCGGCTTCGACGAAGAGACGGCTCAACGAGAAGCCCAGCGCTGCCTGCACTGCTGGATCAACACCATCTTTGAAGGCAATGTTCACGATGGAAGCCTGTGTATCCTTTGCGGCGGCTGCGTGGATATATGCCCGGAAAATTGTCTGGAAGTCGTCAGCCTCGATCGCTTCCAGTTCGATCCGGAAGTGGTGCAGCAACTGGCGGATCGAGAGGGCCTGCTGAATGTTGAGTTGGACGATGTCAAGGCAAACGAGCTCGGGGTCATTTCGGGGTCGGTGATGGTGAAAGACGAGACGCGCTGCATTCGGTGCGGCCTTTGCGCCGCGCGCTGTCCTGTAGGGACGATCACCATGGAGTCCTACAACCTGGTGCCGGCTGAAGTCACGGGACTGATCTCCATCGAAGCCATCGACGCGCCCTTTCGGGCGGTCACCGCAGAAAGAAAGTGAGAGCAGACATGGCAGAAGAGAAAAAAACCACGCGCCCCGAGACCGAGCAGGAAATCAGCCGCCGCAGTTTCTTTACAAAGATGGGGCTGGGATCGCTCGGCATAGCCTCTGCCGGGACATTGGCGTTCGCCTACCGGTTCCTGTCGCCCAATGTTCTCTACGAGGCGTCTCCGATTGTGAATGCAGGCCAGGCGGAAAGCTATGAGGTCAACTCCGTCACCCTCCATGTGAAATCGGCGATTTATCTGGTTCGTTTGCCGGAAGGTTTCTTTTCAATGAGCGCCATCTGCACGCACCTGGGCTGCATGACGGCCTGGAAGCAGGACCTCGGCATCATTGCCTGCCCATGTCATGGCAGCCATTTCAGCCGTGAGGGAAAGAAGCTGGCCGGCCCTGCGCCCAAACCATTGCCGTGGCTGAAGACATGGCTGAGCGATGACGGCGACCTGATGGTGGACCGCTCGATAGTCATTCATCCGCTTCAATTTTTGAGGATCTGATCATGGCCGGAAAAATCGACGATTATTTAGCGAAACTGGAACGCACTCGAGTATGGCGCTCGGTCTTCCGCGGTGGCACGGGATCGAGTACGTTGCGGCGCGCTCTGGCCATTCAGCAGAATGTTTTTCTGCACCTTTTTTCGACCAAGGTCCGGCGGCGGATGCTGCGTTTCAATGCCACCTGGTATCTGGGCACGTTGACCCTGGGAACGTTTCTGATTCTGGTGACCACCGGCATTCTGCTGATGCTCTATTACCGTCCTGCCGTTCCGCAGGCCTATGCGGATGTCAAGGACTTGCAGTTTGTCGTGTCATCGGGATTGTTTCTACGCAATCTTCATCGCTGGGCGGCTCACACCATGGTGCTGCTGGCCTTCGCCCACCTGTTCCGGGTGTTTTATCGCGGCGCATATCGGCCGCCGCGGGAATTCAACTGGGTGATCGGTATCGTGCTGCTGATGATCACGCTGCTGCTGAGCTACACGGGGTATCTGCTGCCGTGGGACCAACTGGCCTACTGGGCCATCACCGTCGGCTCCAATATTTCCGCGACGGTGCCGGTCATCGGCGAAAAGGTCCGCTTTTTAATGCTGGGCGGCCACCAGGTGAATGCGAATGCGCTGCTGCGGTTCTATGTGCTGCATTGCGTCATCCTGCCGCTGGCGGCGGTCTTGTTTATTGCGGTCCATTTCTGGCACATTCGCAAGGATGGCGGCCTCTATGTGCGCCAGAGCGAGCCGGTGCGGGAGCCAGCAAAGGAAGATGAATCGGTCGAATTGGAGAAGGTATGACTGAGCCGAAGGACTTTACCGCGGGAGTAGGTTCCGACATCAAGAAGTCGCAGAAGCGTGTCCTGTTCGTGACGCGGAGAACGTCCGCACAGGTGCGAGTCTTCGATGAAGAGCGGGTGCAGACCTATCCGGAAGCGCTGTTTCGCGCGGCGCTCGCAATCGAGCTGCTAACCATCGCGCTGGTTTTGATTTCGCTTTTCTTCAATGCGCCGCTGGAAGGGCTTGCCGATCCCACGAACACGCCAAATCCAGCCAAAGCTCCCTGGTACTTTCTGGGACTGCAGGAGATGTTGCACTATTTTCCGCCAGTCGTCGCCGGCGTGCTGATCCCCATGGTGCTGGTCATTGCCCTGGTAGTCATCCCTTACTTCAACGTGAACATCGAGGCGGACGGACTGTTCCTGAAAAATCGGGGCCGACGACTGAACATCTTCTATGCCGGGGCCATCGGGCTGTCACTGTTTCTCTGGTTTTTTCACGTGTACGTGGCGTTGATACCGACACTGCTGATCGTGGCAATCATGCTGGTTGCAGCGTTCAGTTCGCCAGCGTCGCCGCAACCGCTTCGTCGTTATCTGGCCTCAAAGCCTGTCTCGTGGTGGGTGATGACCTGGTTTCTTTTGGAACTCATCGTCCTGACCGTGGTGGGCACTTTCTTTCGCGGGCCAGGTTGGTCGTGGGTATTGCCTTGGAGGAGCTAAGTGAATTCCGTAAAAGCTAAAATCGTTGCTTCCTGGCAGGCAGTTGTGCGCGACCCAATCGTCCCCTTCGGCGTTGTCAGTTTTCTCCTGTTGATCGCGTTGGCCATTGCACCGTTAAAGGACCACTTCAGCGAGTGGCGCCATTACCAGCAGCAATACGTCCGCTTGATTCGCAGTCGCGGCGATGCGGTCACTCTACAGCGGCATTTTGAGGGGGGCATTCATCAAATTTGGCTGCCCCAGATGGGCGTCGTGGATCGTTGCCAAACCTGTCATATAGGTCTTGGCGAAGCCAGCCTATCCGCCATCGGCACGCAACCGTTTCGTACGCATCCTGTCATCCCTCATCGCCTGGATGAGTTTGGGTGCGTGATTTGCCATCGGGGACAGGGAGCGGCCACGACTGTCGCGGAAGCCCATCACAGCAAGATGGCGGGAGAGCAGCCGATCCTGCCGGCGCGTTATATCGAGTCCTCCTGTGGACAGTGCCACCACTCCGCATTGGAAGGAACTCCAAAACTGAACCAAGGCCGCGCGTTGCTGACCGGCTACGGATGTGTGAGCTGCCACTCGATCAAGTTGGCGGACGGCACGACGATGACGGCGACAGACCAGCCGCCGCCTCTCACCCACATTGCCGACAAGACGACCCGTGAGTGGATTTATGCGTGGTTGAAAGATCCGGCGGGCTATTCCACGACGGCCACGATGCCGAACTTCAACTTGAGCGATGCGGAAGCCAGAGACATCTCCGCCTTCCTGATTGCAGACAGCAAACCGCTGTCGGACGATACGGTCGCAATGCCTGCTGCAACCGCGAATTCGACGGCCGATCCCGCCGCGGGAGAAAGTCTTTATGGTGAGTCGTTTTGCGCCTCCTGCCATACGATGCAGAATGCCGCCGGCAATGTCGTTGGCGGAAATCTTGGGCCAGAGCTGACGAGTATCGGCAGTAAAGTGAATACCCGATGGCTAGAGTCGTGGCTGCGAGACCCGCGTCACTACGACCCCAGCACACAAATGCCGCAGTACCGATGGACCGATCAACAGCTACAACTGCTGACCGGCTACTTACAGAGCAAGACAAACTCGGACTTTCTAGCGAACGTACATCTGGAAGCGGCGACCCCCGCGCAGATCGCGCACGGAAAAGCTCTTGTGTCGGAGTATGGATGCGCATCCTGCCATGAGATTCCCGGCATTCGCAAGCCGGATAATTTTGCGCCGGATCTAAGCCGCATCGGAAGCAAGCCCCTGCCCCAGTTGGTGTTTCTTGCCGGAATGCCGCACTCGCTACCGGACTATCTCTCGGAGAAAATCCGCCGGCCTCGCGCCTTTGGATCGAACCTCCGCATGCCTGTGTACACATTTACGCCCGCACAGGTAGAGGCGCTGACTACGGCGCTGTTGTCGCTGACAGATCGAAGCTTCACGCTGCCGCCACGGCTGCAAGTGCCGTCTCCACGTATTTCGAACTATCAGCCGGCGGGGCACGCAGGGCAACTCATGGCCAATTTGAATTGTTTGTCCTGTCATCGCATCAATGGCCGCGGCGGAGATATGGCGCCGGACCTGACATGGGAAGGCAGCGCGGTGCAGCGCCAATGGCTCGATGCGTTCTTGAAGAATCCGAACACATTGCGCCCCTCGCTGATCCGCAGAATGCCGAAGTTCAATCTTTCTGACAGCGACCGCGCGGAATTGACCGATTACATGCTGACCGTGTATCAGACACCCGCCTTCGAGCGCGATTCCATGCCACTGAGCGGATACGCGCCAGCGGAGGTGGAACAGGGACGGCAACTCTTCTACTCGAAGTACGGATGCCAGGCCTGCCACATTGTGAATGCGCAACAGGACAAAGGTTATATCGGGCCTGTTCTTACCCGGGTAGGTTCGAGGCTCACCGCGGCATGGATTTATCACTGGCTGAAAAATCCGCAGGCATTGCGACCCGGCACGACAGAGCCCAATCAGAACATTAGCGATGAGGACGCGCGCGCGCTGACAGCCTTTCTGATGGCACAGAACACTTCCTTGAAACAGGAGGCGAAGAAATGAAACGGATTCTGTGGATTCCCGGAATGGTAGCCCTGTTGGGAGTCGGTTGCGCGCATCGCGCGGCACCAACCCTCGCGCTCCATGCAACGGCTGCCGGCTCTGCGCTGGTGGAATCGAGCGGCGGCAAGCAGTTGGGGATGCCAGGCACAATGCTGCCTCAGCCGCTGGTCGTACAGGTGAATGATGCGAGTGGCAATGCTGTGACGGGGGCGCTGGTAGAGTTCAGCGGACCCGAGGGAGTGAGATTCGATCCGGCGGCGGGCCTTTCGGATTCAAACGGACAGGTCAGCACCAATGTAACCATGGGCGGAATTGGGGGGCGGTATGAACTGACCGCCGCTTCGTCAGACAAATCCGGGAAGCAGTTTTTCCTTAAGGTAACCGAACTTTCGGCCCCCTATCAGCAGCAGGTCGGTTACGAAGTCAACGAGAAATATTGCGCGCACTGCCACAATTCGGAGTCGTCGGCGGAGCGGGTTTCCAATTACGACAATCTTGCCGTCAAGCCGCACTCGTTCGCGGACGGCAACGTTCTCAACAAGTTCAGCGATTCGGATTTGAACGCCATCATTACGCATGGCGGTCCGGCCCTCAACCGTTCTGCGCTGATGCCGCCGTACGGCTGGACTCTCTCCAAGGCGAAAACGCAGGCTGTCATCGCCTATATCCGCCTGGTGTCCGATCCGCCTTACCAACCTGCAGGTGTGACTTATGCCAAGTAATGATGCCACATCGGTTGCTTGCATGTGTTTGCGGCAAATAGGACAACGCCTCAGGAGGTGCCGCCGTGAAAGAGGTACCGCTGAAGGTCTGCACGAAAGTAGCGTGCTGACTTGCTGCAATTGTTTGGGTGCGATTTACTCCGTCGCCTCGCATAGCAAAACGACAACCAGATGTATCACTTTGTTCGAAGGAGCGCCATGAAACGAAATATTTATCTTCCTGTACTAGCTTTGCTTATTATGTGCGGCGGACTCGCTCCCCGGGCGACCGCACTCCCGAGTTATGCGCGGCAAACGGGTTTGCCCTGCAGCGGTTGCCATTACACGCCACCCGAATTGAATGCAGCCGGCCGGTTGTTCAAGCTGATGGGCTACATTGATCGATCAGCCAACACGAGCATCGTTGCGGAGGCCAACGGCCGTCGCGCGGGACTGGACATGCTGGCAGCGCTTCCTCTTGGGGCCTGGTTTGAAACTTCATTCACCAGCACGAAGGCGCCGCAGCCCGGCACTCAGAATGGAAACTTCGAATTTCCGCAGGACATATCACTGTTCCTCGCCGGTGCGTGGACGGCCCACGTTGGCAGCTTTCTGCAAGTGACGTATAGCGCGCAAGACGACCACTTCGGAATCGACAACACCGATATCCGGTACGCCAACAAAAGATCGCTGGCAGGCAAAGAATGGGACTACGGGCTAACCCTGAACAACAATCCGACATTGGAAGATCTCTGGAATAGCACACCGGCATGGGGCTACCCTTTCATCCTTAGCGACTCGGCTCCCACGCCGACAGCCGCACCCGTCATTGACGGAATGCTTGCGCAGGATGTGGCGGGAATCGGCGGGTATACCATGTGGGACCAGCACCTGTATGGAGCGGCAACCATCTATCGGTCCGACCACATCGGCAGCCCTCAGCCGACGAATGGGCAGGGCGCATCCTTCAACATTCGCGGGGTCGCACCCTACTGGAGAGCAGCGTGGCAGCAGGACGGACGAACAGATAACCTGGAAGTCGGCGCATACGGTATTCATATGAGCTCGACACCCGGAAATATTACCGGCTTGCAAGACAGCTATACGGATTTTGGACCGGACTTCCAGTACGATCGAACCCTCGGCAAAGATGTCCTTTCGCTGCGAGGAACCTACGTTCGAGAGAATTCATCCTTGCCGGCAAGCGTGCAACTTGGCGCCGCAAACCAAGTCGCGCATCATCTGAACTCAGCGAACGCCAATGCCGAGTACCACTTTGGAAATCGGCTATCGGGGGACTTTGGATGGTTTCTCACATCCGGCACAGCCGACTCCCTTTTGTATCCACCAGGCGCGGTCTCGGGAAGCGCAAACGGCAGTCCTAAAAGCGAAGGATTCATCGCCAACGTTTCTTACTGGCCGGTACAAAACATCGATCTGGCCTTTCAGTACACGGGCTACTCCCGATTCAACGGTGGCGGCACGAACTACGATAATGCGGGTCGCAACGCGAGCGACAACAACACAATCTACCTACTGACACGATTTGTTTTCTGATGCAGTATAAGAGGCCATCCTACTTGCGCAATGGAAGTAGGATGGCCTGCTCTTTTCGACCGCCCCTGGTTCAGTTGAGCGCCCCGGCCCTACCCCTTCGTTCCATCCTTTTCTTCCAGAGCGGATTTCCTCAAGAGCGCCCTGCCTCTCCCCGGCACAGCATCATTCAAAAAAGCCGACTGCGGAAGAGCCTGCCGGCCACGATCATGCTGACGACGCCAATGACGGCAAGCGGCCAATACTGCGGCCAGAAGAGCGAGGCTCCCGCGCCTTCCAGGAAGCTGCCGCGCAGAACAATCAGAAAATATCGGAGCGGATCGAGCCATGTGATGTACTGCACTGTCCGCGGCATATTGGCGATCGGCGTGGCAAAGCCGGAGAGAACGATGGCCGGCACCATAAAGAGAAACACGCCCAGCAGCCCTTGTTGTTGCGTCACCGCCAAAGATGAAATCATCAGCCCAATCCCAACTGTCGCCAGCAGAAAGCAGAAAAGACCGATATAGAGTCCCAGAAAACTGCCCGTAAACGGGACGTGAAACCAGAAGATGGACACCAGAACGATAAACGTTCCTTCCGCGAAGCCGACAATGAAGCCAGGCAGAGCTTTGCCAAGAAGAATTTCTGTCGGACGCAGGGGAGTCACAAGAAGCTGATCGAAGGTGCCCATTTCGCGCTCTCGCGCGACCGACAAGCCAGTCGTCAACATGCTCACCAGCAGCGTCAGGATGCCGCAGATGCCGGGAACGATGAACCATCGCGAGTCGAGATTGGGATTGAACCAGGCGCGGTCCAGCAACACCGTCGACGGCGGTGTTCCACCATGGCTTGCGATTTGAGCGCGATTGAAGGTGGTCACGATGGACTGGGCATAACCCATCGCCAAAGCAGCGGTGTTGGAATCTCGACCATCCAGAATGAGCTGGACGTGGGTCGTTTTTCCTCGCTCGATATCGGAGGTGAATGTCGGACTAATGTCCATGGCCATCAGCACAGATTTATCGTCGATGGCCTGGCCAAGTTCGTTCTGATTATGAACGACGCGCAACAGGCTGAAGCTGGGAGAACCTGCGAAGCGGGCGATGAAGTCGCGCGACAATTTTCCCTGGTCCTGGTTGTAGACGACGAAGGGAACATGTTTCAGGTCGAAGGTGGCGGCGTAGCCAAAGACGAGCAGTTGAATGATCGGCGGCCCAATCAGGACAGCGCGGCTGGCGGCATCGCGCAGCAGGGCCAGCAGTTCCTTGACGGTCAGCGCCAAGACGCGTTGGATGATCAGGCGCATCAGTCTAGCCTCTTGC
>JAJZCA010000378.1 GCA_021798735.1 Acidobacteriota bacterium
ATACGTCGGGTGCGAGACCTGCAATCAAAGCCGGTCTCAGGTCGTTGACCGAAGCCGCGACGTCATATATGAGACAGCTTCTAGACAGCAAGTCCGCCTTAGATTGTGATGTCTTCCATTTGTTTCTGCTGCAGAATCTCCATCGAGATACCCTGGACACGGATCCATCCATGCTGGCGGAAAGTTGCGAATGTGCGCGTGACAGTCTCCCGCGTCGTGCCGACCATCTCTGCAATTTCCTGGTGTGTCAGCACCAGATTGAAGTGCTTTTTCCCATCGATTTCAGTCGCAGTCGCGCCCCAATCCAGCAACAGCTTTGCAACATTGCCCGCGACAGTACCGGACAGGGCGATGCGTCGCGCATTTACCGGCAAATCGTGATTCTCCTCGGCCAGCATCTGCATCACCTGCCAGCTTGCATTGCGATGGTGGATGAGAAAATTCAGAAAATCCCGGTCGAGGATTTCGTTCACAATGCACGGCCCATACGCCTCTGCAGTCGTTTCGTACTTGATCCGTTGGATTGCGGAAACCAGTCCCAGTATGGCGCCCGCGCTGACAATATTCAGCAGCAACGTTTTTCCATCTTGCGAAGAGGTAGTGATTTTTGCCCGTCCATCACAGAGAATTCTGACCCGGGTGGGCGCATCGCCTTGACGCATGAGGGTTGCCCCACTCGGATATTCGACCGGCACACCGATGGCATCCAACTCTGCAAGAGTCTCTGGCGGCAGGTTCGAAAACGCAAGATGTCCGGAGAGACGATGGCGGAGATGAAGCGGAGCGGGCGATAGAGCCATGATGCACCACCGAGTCCATGTCTTACTAGCTCAATGAAAACTGCGAAGACACAACCGCAATGAGTTGCGGCTGTGTTGCGTGGGAAGAGTTTCCTGGAGCTTAGTGTAACGCCGCTAATTACCGGCCGGATCAATATATCTATGGATGCTTTCTTCGATGCGGAACAAGTTCACAATTGACCAGACAGAACACTACAGAAATGCTTGGAAAGGACCGCAAATGAAGGCGGCAGTTCTGAATTCCTCGGATGCGTTTTCCGAGCAAACGCTTCGTATCGAGCAGGTTCCTCAGCCGCAAGCAAAAGCTGGTCAGGTCCTTCTCCGCGTGCGCGCCTGCGGCGTGTGTCGCACGGATCTGCACATCCTCGATCGAGAACTTCCGCCCCGTCTCAGCAGACTGATTCCCGGTCACCAGATTGTGGGTGAAATTGTCGCAGGTGGGACGCCGGAACTTCCCGCAGGAACGCGCGTTGGCGTGTCCTGGATGGGTGGCGTCGATGGCAAGTGCTGGTATTGTCGCAACCAATTTGAAAATTTGTGCGACGATCCGACATTCACGGGATACACCGTAAATGGCGGCTACGCAGAGTATGCGGTGGCGCGCGCCGACTTCGTGTTTCCTCTTCCGGAGGCGCTGGACGATTTGCACGTGGCACCGTTGCTGTGCGCGGGTATTATCGGTTTTCGCAGTTTGAGAGTGGCGGGCGTCGAGCGTGGAGAACGCGTCGGACTCTTCGGATTTGGAGCGTCCGCGCACCTCGCAATTGCAGTTCTGCGCGCGTGGAATTGCGATGTGTATGTGTCGACGCGCGGCGCGTCCCACCGCCAACTTGCTGATTCTTTAGGGGCTTGCTGGGTTGGTGATGAACACGAGATGCCGCCGGTACAACTGGATCGGGCGGTGACATTTGCGCCCAGCGGGAAGGTGGTTGTGGCGGCGCTTTCAAGTTTGCGCAAGGGCGGCGTGGTGGCGATCAATGCAATTCACCTGGATCGAATTCCGGAATTCGATTATGACAAATTGTTGTGGGGAGAACGGCAGATTCGCAGCGTGGCGAATATGACGCGGGACGATGCGCGCGATTTTTTGCAGATTTCCAGCCAAATTGGCATAAAAACCAAGACGACGGCGTTTTCGCTGGATGACATCAACGACGCGATGGATGCGCTGCGGCACGATGCCATCGATGGCGCGGCGGCGATTGTTCCGTAAATTGTGAAAATGCGGAGCGGCGGGAAAAAGTTTTTCCAAGCGGCGGCGGCGACAATTTTCCGGCGAAAACTTCGCGGAAAACGGGGCCGGAAAAATTGGTTGCCTTAGCAACCAATTTGGACGCTTTTGGCCAATATAGTTGCTAAGGCAACTATATTTTGGAGGGGTGCGGGATGCGAAACGCGGAAAAGTCGAGCGGGAAAGTGACCTAAGTCATGTGTCGGATGGCGCAATCTTCGTTCAATTAGGATGGAAGTAACAACTTGAAGACGCATTTTGGTTGCGAACGACGACCGCTCCGGATCGGAGCCCACGATTTGACCAACCCCCCTCGCCACGGCGAGCCAGAAAAGGAAAAGGCAGATGAACAAACTTGTATTGCTGCGACACGGAGAAAGCGTATGGAACAAAGAGAACCTGTTTACGGGATGGACGGACGTCGATCTTTCTGAGCGGGGCAAGCAAGAGGCGATAGACGCAGGCCGTCTGCTGGCGAGTGAAGGATTCGCGTTCGATGTGGCATTTATGTCGGTGTTGAAGCGCGCGATTCGCACGCTGTGGAGCGTGCTGGATGAGATGGACCGCATGTGGGTGCCGGTGGTGCGGGACTGGCGGTTGAACGAGCGCCACTATGGAGCGCTGCAAGGGCTGAACAAGGCGGAGACGGCGGAGAAATACGGCGAGGCGCAGATGAAGTTGTGGCGGCGCAGCTACGATGTTCCTCCTCCACCGCTGGATGAGAAGGACCCGCGCTATCCGGGCTTCGATCCGCGCTACAAGAACCTGAGCAAGAGCCAACTGCCGCTGACGGAGTGCCTGAAGGACACAGTAGCGCGAGTCTTGCCGTGCTGGCATGAGCTGATTGCGCCGCGCGTGCAGGCGGGGAACCAGGTGCTGATCACGGCGCACGGCAACAGTTTGCGGGCGCTGGTGAAGTATCTGGACGGAATCACGGACAAGGAAATTGCGGGGCTGAATATTCCCACGGGAATTCCGCTGGTGTATGAACTGGATGAGCGGTTGAAGCCGATCCGGCATTACTATCTCGGCGATCCGGCAAAGGTGGAGCAGATGATCCACGCCGTCGCCAGCCAGGGAGCGGTGGCGAAATAAACGGGCGCTTGAGAGGTTTGTTCAGGCGAGCATCTTCAATCCGTATTTCTGCACGACAGCCAGTAGCTTGAGTGCCATGCCGCTGGGCTTCTTGGCTCCCGTCTCCCACTTCTCCACCGTCGATTCACTGGTATTCAGGTAGCGGGCGAAGACCGGTTGGCTGACGCGGAGGCTCTCCCGGAGCGCCTTGA
>JAJZCA010000379.1 GCA_021798735.1 Acidobacteriota bacterium
ACATCGGTTATGACGATTTTGAACTGGCTGCCGCGGTTCGTCCGTCGATCAGTGTGATTCAGCAGCCGATCGCCGAAATCGGGCGGATTGCTGCCGAGCTTCTTTTTGAAGAGTTGCTCAGACAGAATAGCGGCAGCGGCCTTTCAAAGCATGTCCTTCCCAAGCATGTTCAACTCAGCACGCGCCTCATCCGGCGCAGGTCTTGTGGCTGCACTCCTGCTGCTTCGTAAATTCAGCGCAAAACAGTCAGGAGATATTCGTCCTCAAGGGCGCGCTGCTCTTTGAACTCTCGACCGAAGAGGCGCATCTCCCGACTCGGGGCTCATGGCGCTGACACCGTTCTTCTTGCTGGTGACCCACCACACCGCCCGGAACCAAAGGATCAGAGGCAGGCGGCTGTCCTGAAAAAACCGTCCCGGCGCTCACCGTCTTCCGGTGTACGTCCAGTCCAGCACAACGTGCATACACCACTTGCCTGGCTCTACCTCCTGGACTGCTCCCGGAGGAAGCCTTTCTCTTCTGAGAGTCTCCTTTGCGTGCTCACTGCCGCGGCAGCAGCGACAATTCCTTGTTCCTCCAGGCTTGCAGACCAGACCCATCTGCGGGCTTATCGGCACCACTGCCTGAAACGGCCTTCGATCCAGATGCAGTCGATTACAACGCTACGCCCACCCGGCAACATTTTCATCACCCCTTGTGACCGGAACGATCATGAGCGCCTCATCTTTCGTTTGGATAAGAGCACAGTTTGACAGTCCTGCGATTCAACCTTAAAGTCGAGCTAGGGGCGTGACGGAATAATGTTGCGCGCTCGGACTGTGTCCCTCATGCAAACTCCCAATTATTTCTGGAATTACGTGCCGCTGCTTCTCCACATTCTGGCCGCCGTCGGGCTTTCCAGCTTCATTGTCCTGGCCTCGTGGCTGATCGGGCGCCACCGACCCGGAAAAGTAAAACTGTCGACCTACGAGTGTGGCATGGTGCCGCAAGGAGACGCACGCGGGCGCTTTTCCGTTCGCTTCTACATGGTCGCGATGCTCTTTATCCTGTTCGACGTGGAAGCAGTTTTCATGTTTCCATGGGCTGTCATCTATCGCAAACTGCCGGCCATCACCGGCTCCCACTTCTTCGGCTTCTGGGAGATGCTGGTCTACATCGGCTTCGTCCTGGTGGGCTATTTTTACATCTGGAAAAAGGGCATTCTCGAATGGTCCAAAGACCAGGCAGACCTGTAAGCCAGATAGATTACAGGCGTACTTGCTGACTGTTTTCGCGCGGATTTTCCTCAGGAAGAACCGCTTTTTGTATCCAACTGTGTGACCACAGCAAAAGGACTTCCGCTCCAGGGCATGGGACTTGTGACTGATACTGCCGAAAATAAAGATGCTGTCCTCGCAGCCCGTGCTGACCATCGGGCCATTCTGGCCCTCACCGAACACTTACCCAACGCCATTCTGAACGCAAAATTCGATCGCGGGGAGTTGACCCTCACCATCGCCCGCGAAAGCATCCTGGCTGCGTGCCAAACGGTCCAGGCTGCGGGTTACAACTTCCTCGCTGACGTCACCTGCGTCGATTGGTATCCAAATCAGCCCCGCTTTCAGCTTTCCTATCACATTCTTTCGCACTCTCTGAAGCAGCGCATTCGATTCGCCGTGTTGGTGGAAGAAAGCGATCCTTCCGTTGACAGCATCACCGGCGTGTGGCCCGCCGCCAATTTTTACGAGCGCGAAGTTTTCGACCTGTTTGGTGTCCGCTTCGGTGGCCATCCGAACCTGCGACGCATCCTTTTGCCGGAGGATTTTCATGGCAATCCACTGCGTAAGGATTTTCCTGTGGAGGGATATCGCTGATGGGCAACCTGCTGACCGCTCCCATGACCGTAGACTCCAGCGAAGATCGCACCATGATTTTGAACATGGGCCCGCAGCATCCGTCTACCCACGGGGTTCTGCGCCTGGTGCTTGAGATCGACGGCGAAGTTGTTGTCCGCGTCGCTCCGGACATCGGATTTCTGCACACCGGCATTGAGAAGACCTGCGAGGCAAAGTTCTACCAACAGGCGGTGCCGCTGACTGACCGCATCGATTACCTCAGCCCCATGCATAACAATCTCTGTTATTGCCTGGCGGTCGAAAAATTGCTGCAACTGGAAATTCCGGAACGCGCTCAGTGGATTCGCGTCCTCCTGAGCGAGTTGACGCGGCTGAATTCCCATCTGGTCTGGCTTGGCACGCATGCGATGGATCTTGGCGCGCTCACCGTGTTCCTCTATTGCTTCCGCGAACGCGAGCAAATTCTGCGCCTCTTCGACGACCTCGCCGGTCAACGCATGATGACTTCCTACTTTCGCATTGGCGGTGTGTCGCTGGAACCGCCGCTGGACTTTTACAACCGGACACGCGCCTTCCTGAAAACGCTTCCCGAAAAAATCGACGAGTACGAAAACCTGCTTACCGGGAACCGAATCTTCATCAACCGCACCAAGGGCGTTGGACTGCTCAGCCGCGAAGATGCCATTTCCCTGGGAGTGACCGGGCCGCCGTTGCGTGCCAGCGGCGTCGATTGGGACTTGCGGCGGGACATGCCCTACTCCGGATACGAAAAATTTCAATTCAAAGTACCGGTGTCTACCGATTGTGACGTGTGGGCGCGTTATGTTCTGCGTGTGCAGGAAATGCGTGAGTCCGTCAAAATTGCTACGCAAGCGCTCGATGGCCTGCCGCAGGGTCCAATCAAAGCAGATGCGCCCAAAATCGTTCTGCCGGATCGAGAAGCGATGAAGACACAGATGGAGGCATTGATCCATCACTTCAAGATTGTCACTGAGGGCTTTGCTGTTCCTGCCGGCGAGGTCTATCAGGCCATTGAATCTTCCCGCGGTGAAATGGGTTATTACGTCGTCAGCGACGGCACTGCGAAACCGTATCGCGTACACATGCGCAACCCCACTTTCGCGACGCTGCAGGCGATTGAAAAAATGTGTGTCAGCCGCCTGATAGCCGACGTGGTCGCAGCCGTCGGTTCTATCGATATTGTCCTTGGGGAGATTGATCGATGAGCGCCACCGCCGAGGTTTCCGTGGAATCGCCCGCCTCATCGCAACTCGCGTCAGAATTGTGGATCTCGTTCACTTCCCTGCTTCGCTCGCACGTGGCCATGCATTCCATCGCCGCGCCCGCTCATTCGATACGCCTACATTCCGGGTCCAACGCTCGGCTGGACGTGCTGGGCCCGTGCGGTAAGTTGAGTCTTGTCGGACCCAATGCTTCCGGCGTCGGTACCACCGAGTTTCG
>JAJZCA010000380.1 GCA_021798735.1 Acidobacteriota bacterium
TATCGTACGTTTAAGGAGTTTCAAGAATCCGGCGAGGGCATTTCCTCCAACATCCTCTCCGATCGCCTCAAGACGCTGGAAGCTGCGGGCATTCTAATGACGGAACCGAATGAGATGGATGCGCGACGGGTGAATTATCGGCTGACGCAGAAAGGCATCGACTTGGCTCCGGTCATGCTGGAACTTCTAATCTGGGGCGCAAAGTATGAAGCGACCGCAGCGCCATGCGGGTTGATTGACCATCTGGAAAGAGGACGCGAACAAGTCCTCGCCGAAACACGGAGGCGATGGCAGGAACGGGATTTGACGCCTTTGATCCCAAAGTTTGACGAAGTGTCGAAAGACAATGCACCGCGAAGCAGCGAAAGGAGAAAGGGATGAGCAGCGTACGCGTATTGGTGGGCACCAAAAAGGGTGCGTTCATTTTGACGGCGGATGGCAAGCGCAAGCATTGGGACGTGAGTGGCCCTCACTTTGGCGGCTGGGAGATGTATCACCTGAAGGGCTCGCCTGCAGATCCAGATCGCCTGTATGCGTCGCAGACTAGCGGCTGGTTTGGCCAGTTGATTCAGCGTTCCAATGATGGCGGCGCAACTTGGGAACCCGTGAATAACAAGTTTGTCTACGATGGCATTCCCGGTACGCATCAGTGGTATGACGGAACGCCGCATCCCTGGGAGTTCAAGCGAGTGTGGCATCTGGAACCGTCGCTGACCGATCCAGACACCGTGTATGCCGGCGTGGAAGATGGCGCGCTGTTCCGCTCCACCGACGGCGCGCAGTCCTGGCAGGAGCTTTCTGGTTTGCGCAAGCACGGTACCGGACCGCGTTGGCAGCCGGGTGCCGGCGGACTCTGTCTGCATACCATCCTGCTCGATCCCGCGAACCCCAGCCGCATCTACATTGCAATCTCCGCGGCCGGCGCATTTCGCACCGACGACGGCGGCGAGACTTGGAAGCCGATCAATCGCGGACTGCATTCGCAATACATTCCCGACCCGAATGCAGAGGTCGGACACTGCGTGCATCACATCGCCATGCATCCCTCCCGGCCGCAGGTGCTGTTCATGCAGAAACATTGGGACGTAATGCGCAGCGACAATGGCGGCGATACCTGGCAGGAGGTCAGCGGAAATCTGCCGACCGACTTTGGCTTCGCCATTGATGTTCACGCCCACGAGCCGGAGACCTTGTTCGTCGTCCCGATCAAGAGCGACTCCGAACATTATCCGATCGACGGCAAACTGCAGGTATTTCGCAGTCGCACCGGCGGCAACGAATGGGAGCCGATGACCAAAGGCCTGCCGCAGCAAAACTGTTATGTCAACGTGCTGCGCGATGCCATGTCTGTCGATTCGCTGGACGACTGCGGCGTGTACTTTGGCACCACCGGCGGCCAGGTGTATTGCTCCGCCGATGCCGGAGACAGTTGGGACCCCATCGTGCGCGACCTGCCTGCGGTGCTTTCAGTCGAGGTCCAAACGTTGCGATGACGACGCAGGTTCGAATCGAATTGCCCGCGCATTTGCGAACCCTGGCGGGTGTGGGTCGCGAAGTGAGTGTCGAGGTGGAGGGGACAGCGACACTTCGCTCAGCCATCGATGCGCTGGAGGCCCGCTATCCCATGTTGCGCGGGACCATTCGCGACCAGGTCACGCAACAACGGCGCCCGTTCCTGCGTTTTTTTGCCTGCCAGGAAGACTTATCGCATGATTCACCGGACACTCCATTGCCGGAGGCCGTGGTATCAGGAAAGGAACCGTTGATTGTCCTGGGCGCCATCGCCGGAGGATAAGTATCTGGTATCTGGCTAGCTGCATGATTCCTTGCATCCGAACGCGGATTGGAAACATCTTCTGAGTCTGCCTCCGCAAGGGCTAAACTTCGATCGCGGGCGGCAATTTCGCCAGAACCAATTGAATGGAGAATCCGAATGAAAATTGTCGCAATCCTCGCTCGCATCCTGCTGGGACTGATGTTCTTCGTCTTCGGCCTGAATGGGTTTCTGAACTTTATGCACGCGCCGCTGCCCACAGGCTTGGCTGGAACCTTCCTCAGCACACTCGTCGCCAGCCACTTCGTCTATTTTGTTTCTGGCGTGCAAGTGATTGCTGGCGTGCTGCTGCTGGTCAACCGATTCGTACCCCTGGCGCTGGCGCTGTTGGCGCCTGTGCTCTACAACATTCTTGTTTTCCATATCACCATGCAGCCCAGCGGCTTGCCGCCGGGCCTGTTCGCGTCCATTCTCTGGCTGATTTTAGTGTGGAGACTGCGCGCCTATTTTGCGCCGTTGCTGACGCAAAAAGCGGTTGAAAAATAATTCGCGCATTCCCCCATGTGCGCTACCACCACGGAGAGAACCATGGAACTCAATCCCTATTTATATTTCAATGGCAATTGCGAGGTCGCGTTCAAGTTCTACGAACAACACCTTGGAGGAAAAATCGAAGCGGTCCACACCTATGCCGGCTCTCCGATGGAAAACCAATTGCCGCCGGAGTGGCGAGATAAAGTGATGCATGTCCGCATGAAGGTCGGCACAACTGTGCTGATGGGTTCCGACGCACCCGAGGGGCGATATCGAACCCCGCAGGGTTTTTCGGTGTCGCTCAACCTGAAAGATGCCGCCGAGGCAGATCGCCTCTTCGAGGCATTGTCGAAAAATGGAACGGTGTCGATGCCGATCCAGAAAACCTTCTGGGCAACACGGTTTGCCATGTTCACCGATCAATTCGGCATACCCTGGATGATCAACTGCGAGTAGGCCGGTCCGTCTATTGATTCTAGAAATCAGCGGGCGAACTTGAACGATGGTTCATTCGCCCTTGAGCGCCTGAACATATTTGTCCGGCAGCGCCTGCTTCGTCAATGTGCGATCAGTCACGACGTGCGTGGTCTCGCCCTCTGCCAGCAACTGCTGGTCGCTCACGCGCACTATGCGATAGCGAAACTTCAGGACCGCGCCGCGCACGCCGGTCACGCGGGTCTCAATGGTCAGCTCGTCATCGTAACGAGCTGGCGATTTATAGCGGCAATTTACCTCGACCACGGGAATGAAGCAGTCGTCATCGACTTCCATCGTCTTGTAGTCGAAGCCGAGCTGGCGCAGCAATTCCACGCGGCCAATTTCAAACCAGACCAAAAAATTCGAATAATAGACAACGCCCATCTGGTCGGTTTCCGCATACCGCACGCGCAGGCGAACCTCGCCCATTACTTCATTCCCGCTGGAATGCACTTCATTCACGCGTAGATCTCCTCAAGAGTGGGCAGGGCTTTTGCTGCGT
>JAJZCA010000381.1 GCA_021798735.1 Acidobacteriota bacterium
GATCTTTGATCTGCGCAACGATTCCTCCGTCCAGTTCAAACGTCCCGTAAGCGGTGTCGTCCGCGGTGCATGGGTAGCGGTTTCCCTGCTCATCTACCCGCTCTGGGATCGTAGTGCCGCCCAGGCACTGCACCGCGCGCACCCGTCCAAATGTATGGTCCAGCACATAGCGCCAATGGCAAAACATGTCTACGATGATGCCGCCGTCGTCTTGCTTGCGGTAGTTCCACGAGGGCCGCTGCGCAGGTTGCCAGTCGCCTTCGAAGACCCAATAGCCGAACTCGCCGCGTACGGAAAGAATCCTTCCGAAGAAGCCGCTGTCGACAAGGCGCTTTAGCTTGCGCATGCCGGGTAAAAACAGTTTGTCCTGGACGACTCCGTGCTTGACCCCTGCGGCCTTGGCCTTGGCCGCCAACTGCAGCGCTATGGCAGAATCGACAGCGAGCGGCTTCTCGCAATACACATGTTTCCCCGCGGCAAGTGCCGCCTCAACGCTGGGTGCGCGCAACGCGGTCAACTGTGCGTCGAAGTACACTGCGTCTTCTGGATTGGCGAGCGCGCCGCGCAGATCTGTTGTCCAGCGAGCCACCCCGTGCTCCCTGGCAATCTGCTCCAGCTTGGCGGCGTTGCGCCCCACCAAAATCGGATCGGGAACCAGGCGCGAACCGTCCTGCAGTACGACGCCGCCTTGATTTCGAATCGCCAGAATGGATCGGACCAGATGCTGGTTCAGCCCCATGCGTCCGGTGACGCCGTTCATGATGATGCCAATTCGCTTCTCGTTCATCGCTTTCTCCCGGCCATTCAGGCAGCTTCATTTTCTATCAGTCGGCGAGGATCGAGGCTGGCTTGATTTCCGTTTCCCGCAAAAAGCTGCGGTTGTGCGCTTCCGGTCCGAACCAGAAGATCGCGATCATCAAAACGGTCACACCGCTGCCAAACACGGTCAACGCCCAGGGATATCCCAGGTGGTCGCGCAACATGAATTCTACTGCGGTCGCCGGCGCGGCCAGCAGCACTCCAAGCTGGTACACAATCCCAGGGAAAAGACTCCGAACCGCGTCCGGGGAAAGCTCTGTCAAGTGTGCAGGGATGACGCCGAACGCTCCCTGTACCCCGGCCTGCATCACGAACGAGCCGGCTACCAGTACGATCAGCGAGGCCCCGAACGCCCACGCTGGAATCGACAGCAACGATACCGACAGGGCCAGCATGATCGCATTGCGCCTGCCCATTTTTTGCGATAGATGGCCAAAAAAGAGTGCACCAATGATCGCGCCAATGTTGTATAGAATCGGGATTCCGTATAACGCCTTCATCCCGATGACAAACTTCGCCGCAATGCCCGGGACCGACTTGAGGAAATCGGGATACAGGTCCTGTGTGCCATGCGATAGGCACAACAACACGCTCATCATCAGCAGCAGATAAAAGAACATGGCTTTGTGCTGCAGCAAGGAAGCGAAGATATTCTTCATCGAGGCCGGCCGATATTGCATCCATGCTTCGGATTCCGGCGCGAACAGCGTCAGGGTTACGATCAACAACGCCACCGGCGCACCCACAAAGAAGACCGATCTCCAACCCAACACGGGAGCTAGCGTCTGCATTGCCACCGAAGACAGCAGATAGCCCATTGGATAACCGGCTTGGATCATTCCAGAGAGCACGCCTCGGAACCGGCGCGGCATACTTTCCATTGCATAAGAAGCGCCGATGCCCCAATATCCGCCCATGCCGATGCCGTACAGCGCGCGAAACAGAACAAAGATCAGAAAATTGGGCGCAAGCCCGGTCAGGACCGTGCAAAGGGAAAAGTACAGCACGCAAAAGATCAGCGGACGTTTACGTCCGAACCTGTCGGCAATAGCGCCGAAGAACAATGCCCCTACTGGGCGCATCGCGAGCGTCAAGGTCAGAGTGTAGACCACAGACGCCTTGGAAACATGGAAGCGCGCCGCTAACGTGTCAAACAAAAATACGACGACAAAGAAGTCGAACGCGTCGAGCACCCATCCCAGAAGCCCTGAGACAACCGCAAATTTCCAGCCTTTCGTTTCCCGCTCAATGCCGGTGTTCGTTCCGGTTACAAACGCCATGATAAGTTTGCCGTCTCCGCGGCTGCCTGTTGCCCACTCTATGTGAATACAATCCTCTGCCCGGTGGAAAGATTCTATTCCGCCGCGGTTGCCATTGACGTCACCTCAGAAACGTGGCTCCACTTCGTTTCAGCCTGTATGTATTCGATGCTATCCTGTGCAACTAGAAGCGACGACAAGAAATCGCGCGCCTCATTCGGGTCTCGAAGAGAGAACTGACTTGAACAGAACGTCTGCGGGTTCTACCGCTCGGGAGGGAACACGATGAAGGCCTTAGTAAAGAACCGCGCGGAGCGTGGTCTGTGGATTGACGATGTACCGAAACCGTCGATCGGGATTAACGATGTTTTGATCAAGGTCCAGTTGGCCGGTATTTGCGGAACCGACTTGCACATCTATGAATGGGACAATTGGGCGAGTTCGACGGTTCAAGTGCCGACAGTGATTGGCCATGAATTTGTCGGCGAGATTGTGGATGTGGGTTCGAACGTCACCGATTTTTGTCCGGGGATGGTCGTCAGCGGAGAAGGCCACGTGGTGTGTGGTCGCTGCCGGAACTGCCTGGCAGGACGACGCCATTTATGCGCCCAGATACGTGGAGTCGGGGTCAATCGTTCGGGCGCATTCGCGGAATATATCTCCTTGCCTATGGGGAACATCTGGCGTCATCATGCAAACGTTTCCCTGGAAGTGGCTTCGATCTTCGATCCATTTGGCAATGCGGTCCACACGGCTTTGTCGTTTCCCGTTCTTGGCGAGGATGTGCTGATCGCTGGAGCAGGCCCAATCGGTCTGATGGCGGCTGCGGTAGTGCGACACGCCGGGGCACGGCATATCGTTATCACCGACCTGAATCCGTTCCGTTTGGAGCTGGCCCGAAAAATGGGCGTCACACTGGCGGTTGATCCTACGAAAAAAACGCTTGCGGAGGTGCAGAAAGAACTAGGCATGGTAGAGGGTTTTGATGTCGGTCTTGAGATGTCAGGAAACCCGACCGCATTTCGCGACATGCTGGCTAACATGAGCCACGGCGGCAAGGTCGCGATGCTGGGCATTCCCAGCCAGGAAATTTCCATCGATTGGCATCGCGTCATTTTCAACATGCTAACCATCAAGGGCATCTACGGACGCGAGATGTACGAAACCTGGTACAAAATGACCGTGATGTTGGAGTCGGGTCTC
>JAJZCA010000382.1 GCA_021798735.1 Acidobacteriota bacterium
GACACGCGGTCAATTTCCTTGCACCCGCTCTCGACTCACCTCAGCGCCGAATCCCCGCCTTCAATTCTCCACATGACAGGTAACCGGGAAACCGAATCCAGAGAGTGTGGCATCCAACATGTCCAGAGCGCAAAAAATGACAAACTCGGAACTGACTCAAGTCCTGTTCCTCCTCTTGCTTTTGGTTGGCCTTGCTCAGTTATTGGGCTGGCTGTTCGTAAAAATGCGTCAACCGAAGGTCGTAGGCGAAATACTCGCCGGAGTCGTACTCGGCAACGCACTCATCGGACGCCTGCCATTTGCGGCCCACTTCATTGAGAGCGCCAAACACCAGGGCAATGTTCTGGATTTTGTTTACTGGCTTGGCCTGCTATTGCTCATGTTCCTTGCTGGGGCGGAAACCCAGCAACTTTTTACTCGCGGTGAGCGGCGCGAAGTTGGCTGGCTCATCCTTGTCGGCACAGGACTGCCGTTCATCCTCGGATTGTTCTTCGCTCCCTGGCTTATCCGGCCATCGTTGGCAGGTCCAAACGGTAACCGCATCTCGCTCACCATTATTCTTGCAGTGGGCGTAGCCGTTACCTCAGTACCAGTTGTATCCAAAATCTTCGCCGATCTCAAAATCCTTCACACTCGTTTCGCACGGCTGGTTTTGAGCGTCGCTGTCCTGGAAGATATCGTTCTTTGGCTTGCCTTGGCTGTAGCCACGGCAACGGCGGGAAAAGCCGTACTCAATCCACGCGCGATGTCCTATCACCTACTTTCGACCATAGCCTTTTTCGTCCTGGGTCTGACCATCGTTCCGCGCTTGATCAAGCGCATCAACAAAGCACGCTTCAATGTGCTGTCCAGATATTCTCCTGTCGGCTACGCGCTTGCTGTACTGCTCGCCTACTGCGCCGTAGCAGGAGCGCTCGACATCAGCCTCGTGTTCGCAGCCTTCCTGTCAGGATTTGCTGTTGTGCATAGGAAGCGTCGGCTTTTCGCCGAGGCACTCGACGCCATCGGCAAGGTCTCCTTCGCCTTCTTTATTCCTGTTTACTTTGCTGTGGTCGGCCTGAAGCTGGATCTGATTCGAGGCGTGTCGCTTTGGATGATGTCGATTTTTATTGCCGGAACCTGCTTCGTCAAGATATTTTCTGTTTCGCTTGCCGCTCGCTTTGCTGGATTCCGTAGATTGGATCTTATCAATCTCGCGATAACCACGAACGCGCGCGGAGGCCCGGGTATTGTGCTTGCGAGTGTCGCCTTCGATGCCGGTATAATCAGTTCGAAGTTCTACACCACGCTGGTGGTGGCTGCCGTCCTCACGTCGCAGATCGCCGGGGCGTGGCTGGACTATGTGTTGCGCAAAGGATGGCCGCTTCTGATGCCGATTGTCTCTGGCGAATCATCTGAGGTAACGTCCGAGATTCCGTCCTTGACTTGAGAGCGACGCAACGCAATCTGGTGCATTTCATATGAGAGCAAGCCAAATCGTCGAGTTGCTCAGGGAGCGCGTCAGGAGACTGTTATTGATCGGACCCAATTTTTTGAGTTGCAGTCGAGTGCCGGGCAATTAGGAAACTGGTTCGCCGTCTGCTGGCCGCGATACTTGACATGGCGGCGTGTTCTTTCTTATCCTCAAACCATGCAGATAAGTCCGCTCCATCGCCATCATCCCCATCATCACCACGTGGCGAACGTGTCAGCGGAACATTCTGAGCAGGTCTCCTAAGGTCCTGAGCAACTTCAGAAAGTCACAGTCCCGCTGATGCGAACCGCATCCGCGGGTTTTTTGTTTTCACCCACAAGATTTCGATACGGAAGAAGGACGATTCACGATGAACGAAGCAGTCACATCGAACCCCGCAATTGACTTTGCGAAACTGGACGGACTTGTCCCCGGCATCGTCCAGGATGCCGCCACCGGGCAAGTGTTGATGGTTGGATTTTTGAATGAAGAAAGTTACCGCAAATCACTGGAAAGCGGCTTTGTCACTTTTTGGAGCCGAACCCGCCGCAAACTATGGATGAAAGGTGAAACCAGCGGCAATCGCCTGCGCATCGCCGAGGCTGCGACCGATTGCGACAATGACACGCTGCTGTTCCGCGTGGTGGTCGAAGGCGACGGCCTGGTCTGCCATGAGGGGACCGTCAGTTGCTTTACCAAGCCGGTCGCAATGCCCTCTTCCACCACCACTGCCAAAGAAAGCGAGGCCACAGCATGAGCCAGAAACTGCGACTTGGAATTCCGAAGGGCAGCCTGCAGGACGCCACCATCGCGCTGTTTGAGCGTGCCGGGTGGCGCATCTTCGCCAACGGGCGCTCCTATTTCCCCGGCATTGACGATCCGGAGATTGAGTGCATGCTGATTCGCGCTCAGGAAATGGCTCGCTACGTAAATCATGGCGCGCTGGACGCAGGACTGACCGGCAGCGACTGGGTTGCGGAAAGCGGGTTGACGGTGGAATCCATCGCCAGCCTCACCTACTCCAAACAAAGCCGGCAGAAGGTGCGCTGGGTGCTGGCCGTGCCGGAGGATTCGCCATACCAGCGTGCGGAAGACCTGGCCAACAAGATCATCGCGACGGAACTGGTCGAAGCGACAAAGAAATACTTTGCCGGCAAAAACGTTCCCGTGCAAGTGGACTTCAGTTGGGGGGCCACCGAGGTGAAACCTCCCGTGCTGGCCGACGCCATTGTGGAAGTGACGGAAACGGGGAGTTCACTGCGGGCAAATCGCCTGCGCATTCTGGAGACCGTGCTGGAAAGTGAAACCCAACTGATTGCGAATACAGCGGCCTACAAAGACCCGTGGAAACAAGACAAGCTCGACAAGATTGCGCTGATGCTGCAGGGCGCCATCGCCGCACAGGGGCAAGTTGGATTGATGATGAACGTGCGCGCCAGCGGTCTGCCTGCGGTATTGGGCGTCCTTCCCGCGTTGAATTCGCCGACCATATCGACACTCAGCGATGCCGAGTGGGTCGCGGTCAACACCATCCTGGAAGAGCGCACCGTGCGCGATGTGATTCCGCGGCTGAAAGCGGCCGGCGCAACTGGGATCGTCGAATATCCGCTGAACAAAATTGTTTTCTAGGGGGCGTTCTCGATAGCGATGAAACTGATACGCACCTACGGAAAAACTGCCGCCCAAGCGGAAACCTTGCTGCGCCAGATAGAAGAACGATCGGGCGCCGCGACCGGCCGCCTGGAGCCTGCCGTAAAACGCATTCTCGCAGACATTCAACGCAAGGGAGACGCAGCACTGCGCCACTATGCGGAA
>JAJZCA010000383.1 GCA_021798735.1 Acidobacteriota bacterium
CGCTGGGTGTCCCATCCTTCGCGCTTTTTGCGAAGGGTGGGAATCGATGCACATCCGTGGGTTCCATCCCACCCTTGCTTCGCAAGGATGGGGCGCCCGCTTGTTCTTAGTCCGTCGTGTCCCTGAATCTTCTAGCTTACATCATGTTGGCGGGCGCGTCCCCGCGTTCGCGCCACCAGATCGTCCAGCGCACCTAGGGAAATAGCATCGCGTACCGACCGCATCGTGTCAAGGTAGGCATACAGGTTGTGGATGCTGTTCAGCGCCCCGCCCAGCGGCTCCTTCGCCATCGCCAGATGCCGTAGATAGGCCCGCGTATAGCGGCCGCACACGATGCAGCCGCAACTTGGGTCCGGCGGGTTCTGGTCCTCCGCATATTGCTGGTTCTTGATGTTCATCCGGCCTTCGCTGGTAAACAGCAGGCCATGCCGTGCCGCCCGCGTCGGCAACACGCAATCCATCATGTCCACGCCCATCGCGGCATACTCGACAATCTCATCCGGATAGCCCACGCCCATCACATAGCGCGGCTTGTCCGCCGGCAACAACGGCAGCGTCGACGCAATCACCGCACGCGTATGTTCCCGCGGTTCGCCCACGCTTAACCCGCCGATGGCATACCCCGGCAAGTCCAGTTCCACCAGTCGCTCGGCAGATTCGCGACGCAAATCTTCATACATGCCGCCCTGCACAATGCCAAACAGACTTGGCGTCTGCCCGCCAAACTCCGCAAACCATGGCACCTCTTCCGCGTGAGCATAAAAATAATCGCGGCTGCGGCGCGCCCAGCGCAGCGTCAGGTCCAGCGAACTTCGCGCCCGTTCCCGCGTCGCCGGATATTCCGTGCACTCATCGAAGACCATGGCAATGTCCGCGCCCAGCGCCAACTGCACTTCCATCGAATGCTCCGGCGAAAAGAAATGCGACGACCCATCGATGTGCGAACGAAACTCCACGCCCTCTTCCGTCACTCGCCGCAGATGATTCAGGCTGAACACCTGAAAGCCGCCGGAATCCGTCAGGATGGGGTGCGGCCAGCTCATAAACTTGTGAAGGCCGCCCAGGCGGCGAATCCGCTCATGCCCCGGCCGCAGATACAGGTGATACGTATTGCCCAGCAGAATCTGCGTGTTCACCTGCTCCAGCACATGCTGCGGCACCGCCTTCACCGTGGCCGCCGTGCCTACCGGCATAAAAATCGGCGTTTCCACCACGCCATGCGGCAGCGTCAGGGTCCCGCGCCGCGCCGTGCCGTGTGTGCTTTGAACGCTGAAGGAAAGCGACATGCTCTCTGCATTGTATGGCTGACTGATTAATTCAAGCGATATCAGGCATAATGGACTCAGCGGTTACTTCGATTGCCGCTGCATCCTTGCCAATGAACGAACTCGTCATCAATCTCGACGAAAAGTTTGAGAACCTGCCAAAAGCGCCAATCGTTGAGGCCGTCATTGATGTCCGAGCAATGCCTGTGGAACGACCGGAAGAACAGGCTCTGCGGAGCTTCGTGGAAGGCGAATTCGTTGATTACAAGTTCCTGAATTCGCAGCGTGAATTTCAGTATCGGGCCGAATTTTCAGCAAACACACTTCCGAACCAAGTAACTCGCGATCTGGGGTGGAAAGGTCTCCAGTTTCGATCCAAAGATGAAAAGTACATTGCTCAGTTCAACCGTGACGGATTTGCCTTGGGCCGGCTACAACCTTATGAAAGCTGGGAGAAACTTTCCAGAGAAGCGAAGAGGCTGTGGAGCGGCTATGCTCGGTTTCTAAAACCGCAGCAAATCGATCGTGTAGGGCTTCGCTATATCAATCGAATCCAGCTTCCTTTCGGCGAAGTGAATTTTGAAGAGTACCTCCGGGTCTCCCCATCTACCCCTCCCGAACTGGACTTTCCAATTTCCGGGTTTATGCATCAGGACAGTGTTGTGGTGCCCAATAATCCATATGCGATCAACATAATTAAAACGATACAGCCGCCGAATTTAATAACTAGAATGGGCTTAGGCCTTATATTGGACATTGATGTGACTACCGCTCAATTCTTTGAAAATGACGAATCCAGGCTTGAAACACATTTGTCTAAAATGCGATGGCTAAAAAATAAGATTTTCTTTGGCTCTGTCAAACCGAGGTCCCTGGAGATGTTTCGCTAATCATGGCTACCCATCCTATCTCGTCCCCGCAATATGTTGGTTCAATGTCCGGTGGGACAGGTCCAATCGCTGCTTTTGTTGTCGAGGAATATGAAAAGAGCCGTCAAAAGCTCCAAGAGTCCTTTACACTTGGCCAGTTTGCGAAGGGTTCATTTAGCGAACTCGATCGCGTATATGAGGAGTGCAGGCATCCAGACTGGGATGGATATGGAGCTGAACCCGTATCAAGCGATGCATTTGGGTTAGCCTGTCGATTTTTGGATGCGCTTCCTCTTGGCACTCCCGCCCCTTCTATCGGAGCTGAACCGGATGGCCACATTACGCTGGAGTGGTACAAATCGCCACAACGAACACTCTCCGTGAGCGTAAGCCCTGACGGAAAACTTCATTACGCGGCCCTGATCGGTTCCAGCAGACAATATGGGACAGAGCAATTTTTTGACGTTGTTCCGGATGTAATTCTGAATCCGATTGACCGAGTTATGGCTGCTTGAGCGACTCAGAAGTGAAATCGGAAATCCGTCCTAGTGAGAACCTCGCTCGTTTCGTTCTGTTCAGCGGATGGATTCGCCATGCGGATCAAACAATCAAGCCAGACGCTTTTATCCCCTACCCACATTCCGATCTCTCCGTAACTCGCCACCAAAATCTTACCGAAGAATCGCTTTGGAAGATTGGTCAGGCCATTGCTATCGCGCGCAGAACAACGCTGTATGGCCGTGCGGATCTGAGGGCGGCAACTGTAAGACAGCAGTCCTTGGAAATTGAGCCTGCACCCATCGAAGGCAATCCCAACCATGCCAACATCTTTAGATGGCCAGCCGACAAACCGTCGCAAAAGATCATTGCGCAACAGCTTGCAGCAGCCTCTACCTATCGCAGCTACGCGACCAAAACTCCGTAGAAGGTAGACTTCCACATCCGCTGCGTTTGCGCCATGGAATTCAAAAAGGGCCGCGCCATGCTATGGCTGGTCGTTATCGACATACGATTTGCAAATGGTATGACTCATCGGTCCGCTGATTTCTGCGCCGGTCACCGTATACCTGGGCTGCCCGTCCAACTGGTGGATGGCTGCTGTAAACGCCCCTTCCGAATCCGCAAGCCCGA
>JAJZCA010000031.1 GCA_021798735.1 Acidobacteriota bacterium
TTCCGATCTCTCGCGATTGGTGTCGCTATGGGGACGGTCGGCAGGATTGTAGAAATAGTCGTACATGGAGATGCCGGTGTAGTTGCGTTGAATCAAGCGACCGCTGGGCGTGTAGTAGTGATAGGTGGTGAGGGCCAGGGCGGTCTTGTCCGATAGCGGATACACGGTCTGCACCAGACCTTTGCCGAAGGTGGTTTCGCCGGCGATCAGGGCGCGGTCGTGGTCCTGCAATGCTCCGCTGACGATTTCCGCCGCGGACGCCGTGCCGCGATTCACCAGCACAACGATGGGATAGGTGCGATTCTGTTCGCCGCGGGTAGCGCGATAGGTGATCGGCGGGAAGGCGCGTCCGCGTTGCGAGACGATGACCTGTCCCTTCTCCAGAAAATCTCCTGAAACGGAAACCGCTTCGCTGAGCAGGCCGCCGGGATTGCCGCGCAAATCGATCACCAGGCCATGGATGGGGCCCATCTGTTGCAGGGCGTTCAGAACTTCGTGCCCGGTTTCCTCTTCGGCAAAGTCTTTGATGTGCATGTAACCGACGCCGGGCTGGACGTCGTAGGCAAGGTCGACGCTGGCGCGGGGAATCTCCGCGCGAAGCAGGTGAAACACGATCGGCTCAGGTCTTCCTTCGCGGGCAATTGTGACGTCCACCGGAGTGCCTTTGGGGCCCTTCAGCATGTTGGCAACGTCCAGCGTGGTTGCCTTCTTGATCGCTTTTCCGTCCGGGCCGATGCCGTTGAGGGGCTTGCCGTTGACAGCAAGGATGACATCGCCGGGGCGAATGCCAGCTTTATAGGACGGGGTGCCTTCAAAGGGATTGACGACGACAATCTTGTCGTTTTGCTGCATGATTTCCATGCCGATGCCGTAGTACTTGCCGCTCTCTTCTTCGCGCATCTCGGCAAAGGCTTTGGGATCGTAGAAATTGGAATGCGGATCGAGTACATGCAGCATGTCGGGAATTGCGCCGTCGTAGATGGCGGTGTTGACCCGGTCCTTGGTCATCGGCTCGGCATAGTTTTGTTCGACGATGCTATAGACGTTGGTGAACTGCTTGAGGCTGTCCCGCAATGTGGATTGGTCGCTCGATGTCTGCGCTCCTACATTTCGATCGAGAAAAGCGCCTGCAACTCCGCAGGCGGCCAGAAACACAAGGACAAACAACAGCGAACGGCGAGTACGGGGAGTCATGTACCGTGAATTCCTTTTGCGCCGTGGACGGAAATCACGGTGCGGTTGGATGGCAAGGAAAACTGCATAAACTACTACTTCAGTGTAACATTGCCGCGCGTGCCGATCGATGGTTCAGAGCGAACCTGCAACGTGTTCCGGACATAGAAATTGTGTGCGTTGGGAAAGCGGCCCCGGATGCGGTTAGAATGAAAGCAACGGAATCGACCTGCATCGAGTTGCTGTATCCGCACCGGCATCGATCTTTCATTGCAAGCCATCGGATTCGAGATGGACATGGCGACAGCAGGCATGGATGGTACCAACTAACTAATGATGTTACGAGCAGTTGTGCGCGTTGTTCTTCCGCTAGCCGTTGCCGCCAGTCTGTGTTTCCACGGTATGGCGCAAACGACCCCTGATGCCCCCGTTCCAGTGCAGGGAGCTTCGACGATCGGTTCCAGCACCGACCTCACTGCGAATTCCAACGCACTGACGAGCTTGTACGGAACGCCGGTGGAGCAGATTATTGCACGCGTCAACGATCAGGCGATCACCAATTCCGACGTGACCCGTGCGCAGACGCAGCTGGACCAGGAAGCCCGCCAGAACAACTGGACCCTCGAGCAAATCAACCGGGGCCAGAAGAACTTGCTGCGGGACCTGATCGATCAGCAGCTATTGATTTCGAAGGGCAAGCAACTGGGCATCACCGGCGACACGGAGCTAATCAAGCGGCTGGACGAGATCCGCAAAGAAAACCATCTGGATTCTCTCGACGACCTGGAGAAGGCAGTCGAGCAGCAGGGTATTTCGTATGAGGATTTCAAGGCGAACATCCGTAACAGCATCATCACGCAGCAGGTTGTGCGGGATGAGGTCGGCAGCAAGATGCAAATGTCGGAAGCTGAGATGCGGGCCTATTACAACGACCATAAGGCCGACTTCACGCACGAGGAATCTGTACACCTGAATGAGATTTTGATTCCAACCAGCCAGAATGCCACCAGCGCCCAGTTGACCGAGGCTGATGATCAGGCCAAGGAACTGGAAGCGAAACTGAAGGCGGGGGCAAGCTTCAAGGAACTGGCCAAGCAATACTCCAAGGGGCCGACGGCAGCGCAAGGCGGAGACTTGGGTGCCTTTCATCGCGGCGCGCTGGCCAAGGTGCTGGAAGACCAGACGTTCGATCTGCCGGTCGGCGGCTATACCGCGCCGATTCGTACCCGGCAGGGCTACATCATCCTGCAGGTCACGGAGCATACTCCAGGCGGAACCCAGCCGATGGCGAAGGTAGAGCCGCAAATTGAGCAGGCGATTTACATGCAAAAGATCGGGCCCGCAGTGCGGCGCTATTTGACACGCCTGCGCGACGAGGCCTACATCGATATCCGGCCGGGATACACAGATTCGGCAGCGAGCCCGAACGAGACCAAGCCGACCTTTGCGGCGTACACGCCGCCACAGCCGAAGAAGAAGAAGAAGCAGAAGGCCCGGTATGACGGTCGGACGGGTCGCTATAACCGCGGTACGACCCAGCCAAAGCCTCTGGTTCAAGTTGCCGCAGCGACGGTGCCGGAAAGGTCCTCCGCAAAGACATCCAGATTTCCTTTTGAGAGGAAAAAGAGTCATTCGGTAAAGAAGCACGAGGCCAAGCGCGAGAAATTTCGTTATGGTCATGCTCCTGCCGCTCCCGTTGCGGCAGAGCAGGTAGCTACGGCGGCGAGTGCCCCCCAGACGGCGGCGCCGGAAAATCCAACGAGTACCGCGGATGTTGCCCCGAGCAATGACGTTCAGCCCTTGGGGCCGGATCTGGAGCACGTTCCGTTGATTACGCAGCCGAAAGTCGGAAAGATGCGATTCAGCGACCGAGCCCGCGACAAGGCCGAGATGAAGGCGAAGAAGGGGCAGAAGAGCCCGAAGAAACCGAAGAAGGTCAAACACGATAATGCCAAGCCGGCTCCGTTGACGACGACGGAATCCGTGACCCGGCAGATGGAATCCGCTCCGCTGGGATTGAATGGCGTGACAGCGGCGAAGCAGAAAAAGAAGAAAGCTGCACCTATTAACACAGGCGAAAAAACGCGGCTGAGTGACAGGAAGAAGGCGGAGCAAAAAAAGAAGAGCAACGACCTGGGAACGCCTGCGTCGTCTGGCACCAGCAGCTCTGGCGGTACCGCTGCTCCTTCCAGTGCTCCGGCTTCTTCTTCTACCGATCAGCCGTAGTCGGGGTTGAGGTGCGTGGAGGCTGCATCGGCGCAGGCCTACGCGGAGCGAACGTGATGTTGCGGTCTGCTTGAGCGGTTTTTCTGTGACGCTGCATCTCCAGAGTTGAAGGCAAGCGTCCGTTTCTGCGAAACGACGCTAGAAAATGAACCGCTTCAGGTATACCCAGACAGGACATCCGTACGCGCCGGATTCCGGAAGAGGAGTGCATGAAAGATTTCTTCCTTGCCGACGCCGCCAAGCATCGCGGCCACAACATTCGGTCTCACTTTCTGGTCGCGCAAAAACAGTTACGTGATCGAAACGATGGCAATGCAAAATATCTTTCCCTGACACTGTGCGATCGCACCGGCCGCTTGGATGGCAGGCTATGGGACAACGCAGAGGCTTCGGCAGCGAAGTTTGAGCAAAATGACTTTGTCGACGTGCGTGCTTACGTAGATGAGTTCAACGGGAAGCTGCAACTGAAGGTGCTGGAGATTACGCGGCTCGATCCGACGAAGATCGACCTGGGAGATTTTCAGCGCTCGACAACGCGGGACATTGAAGCGCTGTGGACGGAGTTGCGCGGGGCTGTCGACAGCTTTACCGATACGGATTTGAAGCGGCTGGTCGTTGCTTTCCTGGATGATCCGGAGATTGCGCGGCGATATAAGGCGGCGCCGGCCGCGAAGTTTATGCATCATGCGTGGATTGGCGGCCTGCTGGAACATGTCGTCGATCTGATCCGGTTCTGCGATCTGGCGGCCGGCCATTTTCCGCTGATCCACCGCGACCTGCTGCTGACCGGAGCGGTGCTGCATGACATCGGAAAAATTTACGAACTGAGTTGGGAGCGCGGGTTCGAATATACGCTGGAAGGTCAGTTGATCGGACATATCTCGATCGCGACGCGACTGCTGGATGAGAAAGTGAAGAGCCTGCGGGATTTCCCGAAGCAGATTCACACGCTGGTGGAGCATTTGATTTTGAGCCATCACGGATCGCTGGAATTCGGTTCGCCGAAGCTGCCGATGATTCCGGAGGCGGTACTGCTGCATTATCTGGATGATGCCGAGGCCAAGATGCTGGCGATCCAGGAGGCGTGCCAACCGCTGGTGGAAGGCGCGGCTGCTCCCGTCTATATCGATCGCGTGCGCGCTCTGGAACGTCCGCTGGTGAATACGCGGGCCTATCTGGCGCAGGTGGCAGTGAAGGGAATTCAGTAATGAACTATTTGCTGAAAACGGAGCCGAATGCGTATTCGGTGAGGGACTTGAAGCGCGATGGCGAGACGGTTTGGGATGGGGTGGCCAATCCGGCAGCGGTGAAACATTTGCGCGAGATGCAGGCGAAGGACCGGCTGGTGATTTATCACACGGGCGAGGAGCGAGCGGCGGTGGGGACGGCGACAGTCGTTAGCGTCGACGCCAAAGATCCCAAGGTACCGGTGGTTCGGATTCGGTTTGGCAAAACAATTTCGCCGAGGACGCTGGCTGCCGTGAAAGAGGAGCCGCTCTTTCAGGATTCGCCGCTCGTGCGGCAGGGCAGATTGTCGGTCGTTCCATTGACGGACGAGCAATACAAGTGGCTGACGAAGGCTTGATCGATAATGATTTAATTATCAATGATTTAAAAAATAAAGTTAAAGGCATATCGCATGTTTCGCTTTGCGACATCAGGGGAATCTCACGGGGAATGCTTAATTGCCATGGTTTCTGGTATGCCCGCGGGCGTGCCCATCGATGAAGCCAAAATGAACCATGAGTTGTGGCGGCGCCAGCAAGGATATGGCCGCGGCGGCCGCATGAAAATCGAACGCGACAAAGGGCAGATACTTTCCGGCGTTCGTCACGCAAAAACGATTGGCTCGCCGATTTCGATCCGAATTGAAAACAGCGACTGGAAAAACTGGACAGAGATTCTGCCGGTGGCGGCGGGCGATCCGGCGAAGCATAAGGCGGTCGCCTCTCCGCGGCCCGGTCACGCCGATCTGGCAGGCGCGCTGAAATACGATTTTCCGGATGCGCGGTATGTGCTGGAACGAGCGTCGGCGCGTGAGTCCACGGCGCGGGTGGCGGCCGGGGCCATTGCGAAACAATTGCTGGAGCCGCTGGGAATCGCTATTGCTAGTCACGTGATTCGGGTCGGCGATGCGGAATTGGACAGGGACGCGACATGGCCGGAAATTCTGGCATTGCAGTCGCGCGAAGAAGTCTTGCTCGGCTGTGTCGATGAAGCTTCAGAACAGCGCATGAAGGCGGTTGTCGATCAGGCGTTGCGCACGGGCGACTCTGTCGGCGGCGTATTTGAAGTTGTGGCCCATGGAGTTCCGCCGGGACTGGGAACCTACGCCAACTGGGACGAGCGGCTGGATGGAATGCTGGCGGCGGCGGTGATGTCGTTGCAGGCGGTGAAGGCGGTGGAAATTGGGCGCGGGGTGACGGCTGCGGGTGCGTTCGGTTCCGCGGTGCATGACGCGATTCATTATTCGGCGGAGAAGGAAGCCGAGAGGCATACGCGGTTTATGCGCGACCAGAATAATGCGGGCGGTATCGAAGGCGGCATCTCCAATGGCGAAGACGTGATTGTGCGCGGCTATTTGAAGCCGATTTCAACGTTGCGCCGGCCGTTGGGTTCCGTGAGTTTCGAGACGCGCGAAGAAACCAAGGCGGCCTATGAGCGATCGGATGTCTGCGTGGTTCCTGCAGCCGGAGTGGCAGCGGAGGCAATGGTGGCGCTGACGCTGGCAAAACTGGCCATCGAGAAGTTTGGCGGCGACTCGCTGCGCGAAATGGTGAGAAACTATCAAGGGTACTGCGATCAGATTCGCCAATTCTGATCCGCCAGACATTAGAAAGACAAGATTCTCCTGATGATTTATCCGATTGTGAAATTCCCCGATCCTATCCTGCAGAAGCCTGCGGAACCGGTAACGGTGTTCGACGACGAGTTGCGCAAGCTGGTCGACGACATGTTTACGTCGATGTACGACGCGCAGGGGATCGGCCTGGCGGCGCCGCAGATTGGCGTTTCGAAGCGTTTGACTGTCATCGACCTGAGCTTTCAGAAAAGGCCGGAAGACAAGATTGTCCTGATCAATCCTGAAGTGGTGGAGATCCAAGGCAAGCAGGTGGAAGAAGAAGGCTGCCTGAGTCTACCCGAGATTCGCGACCGCGTGGTGCGTGCAGCAGAGGTGAAAGTGCGCGCCCAGGATGCGCATGGCAAGCAGATTGAAGTGGAAGGCACTGAACTGCTGGCGCGCGCCATTCAACATGAGATTGACCATCTGGATGGGATCCTTTTCATTTTTCGTCTGAGCCGGCTGAAGCGCGATCTGCAACTGCGGAAGATTCGCAAGCTGCAGAAAGCGGGCGAGTGGTAGAGCCGGGCCGGCAGCCGATAGCTTTTCCCGGACTTTTGTAGGAGCCGTGCCCGAACCCATGCGCCTTGTCTTTTGCGGGACCCCGCAATTCGCAGTTCCGACACTGGCAGCCTTGTTGCAGGCAGGTCATCGCGTGGAGCTGGTGCTGTCGCAGCCGGACCGCGCGAGCGGCCGCGGGCTGGAAGTGCAGATTTCCCCCGTCAAGAAATTTGCCGAGCAGCATGGCCTTGCGCTGTCGCAACCGGAAAAAATCCGTAACAATCCTGACCTACAGCAACGGCTGGATGAGCTGCGCCCGGACGCGATCGTCATTGTGGCGTATGGCCGTTTGATTCCCCCATGGATGTTGACGCTGTCGCAGTATGGCAATTTGAATGTTCACGCGTCGCTGTTGCCAAAATATCGCGGAGCTGCGCCCATTCAATGGGCGGTGGCCAACGGGGAAACGGAAACTGGCGTAACGACGATGCGGATCGATGAAGGGCTTGACACCGGCGATATTCTGCTGCAGCAGCGGGTACCGATTTTGCCGCAACAGACAGCAGTGGAGCTTTCTCCGGTATTGGCGGCGGTGGGAGCGGAACTGATGGTGCGCACACTGGCGGGGCTGGAGCAGGGGCTGCTGGTGGCGACGCAACAGGATCATACGCGAGCGACGCTGGCGCCGATTCTGCAGCGGGAAGATGGCCGCGTCGATTGGAATCGGACAGCGCAACAGATCTTCGATCGCTGGCGCGGGTTTCAACCCTGGCCGGGAGCGTTCACCAGCTTTCGAGGGAAGAAATGGATTCTTCACGCCATGCAGGTGGTTGCGGACACTGCGGAGTTGCCGGCGGGTGCGGCTCCGGGAACGCTGTTGCGAAAAGGGAATCGATTGCTGGCGGCCTGCGGTGAAATCGCCTGGCTCGACCTGCTGGAATTGCAGATGGAAGGGAAGCGTCGCATGCCGGTGGAGGCGTTTCTGAATGGCCTCTCGCTCGCGGATGGCGAGCGATTGGACGAGAGATGATTCCGGCTTCTATCGCGCCGGCGCGCCGGGCTGCCTTCGACATTCTCAGAAAAGTCGGGCGGGACCGAGGCAACAGCGATACGCTGCTGCACTCGATCCAGGTGAACCTTCTGTCGCAGACGGACCGCAATCTTTGCACCACTCTGGTGTTGGGGACGTTGCGCTGGCAGCGTGTGCTGGATGCCGAATGTCGGCGATTTTTGGCGCGACCGGACCAAAGCCTGCCGGAGGATGCGCTGCTGGCGTTGCGGGTGGGTGCATATCAATTGCTGTTTTTGGATCGCATTCCAGTACATGCCGCCATCTTTGAGGCGGTGGAGTGGTGCAAGCATTCTGAAGGCGCGCGCCAGGCGGGGCTGGTGAATGCCGTGTTGCGCAAAGTGGCGGCGTTGCCGAAGAAGCGCGGTTTTGCGGTGGAGCTAGCGTACCCAGAGTGGATGGTTGCACGCTGGCGAAAGTTTTATGGAGCAGAAGCCTGTCGGCGGATTTGTGAGCAGGGACAGACTGAGCCCGAAACGGCTGTGCGGTTGCTGCGCGCCGATGCCGAGAACAAGCTGCACTGGCAAGGAATGGCGCTGCAGCCTGGATTCTTTCTGGCGAAGGCACGCAGAATTGCGGACGTGGAAGAGAAGACGGCAAGGGTAGGGCAAGCAGAGAACGACGGAACGATTGAGCTGGAAGCAGAGAATCGAAGCGCGTCTCTGGAGCATGTAGCGCATGCACAACTGCAGGATGAGGGCTCGCAGTTGGTGGCGGAGCTGCTGGGCAAAGGAATGCGAATTCTGGATTGTTGCGCCGCGCCGGGAGGCAAGACGGCGGTGCTGTTGCAGAACAATCCTGAGGCGCAATTGCTGGCGTGCGATCTTCATCCCACGCGATTGGCGACGATGCGGCGTCGATTGGCTGGGGCCATGGCCCCAGCCCACGTGGAAACGCGCGTGACGGATGCTGCCAAGCTGACAGGGGTGGGCCCGTTCGACAGAATTTTGTGCGATGTTCCATGTACGGGAACGGGAACTCTGGCGAGAAACCCTGAGATTCGGCATCGTCTGCAGCCTGGGGAGTTAACTCGCCAGGCGGAGCGGCAGCGGGAAATTTTGTCGGCCGGGTTGCGGCTGCTGGCTCCTGGTGGACGGTTGCTCTACTCCACTTGTTCGCTGGAGCCGGAGGAGAATGAAGCGGTCGTCGAGGCTTGTTTCAAGTCGGCAGAGAATTCGACAGGTCGCTGGAAGCTGCTCGATCTGCGCGAAGAATTCGATCGGCTGGAACGGGAAGGAATCGTCCAAGGCGATGCGGTCGAAGAGCTACGTGCGAACGGGTTCCGTGATGGCTATCTGCGAACGTTGCCGGGTCTGCATCCTTGCGACGGATTTTTTGCCGCACTGATCGAGCGTCGGTAGAAATCTTCTACTACGCCTACAAATCAGGGCTGGACAGTGAGTTGAACGGTCGAGCCGGCCAGAATGCGACTTCCCGCTGCGGGAGTTTGTGCAATGACGGTACCCGGAGGCATCAAGGTTACGGGCGAGGTCTGCGGGAGCTGGCTGGCCGGTTGTATGGGAGCAGAAGTACCGGGTACATTCTGCAACGGTGCAAGCTTGAAGCCTGCATGAATGATCGCGAGCGCCGCCTGGGTGAAGTTTTCACCGATCAAGTCGGGCATGACGCTGGCATTCTCTGCTGGTGGAGCTGGTTGAGCTGTCAGGATACTTACCCGAGGACCCTGGACGTTAGTTGCGCGGCCGGTGGGGGTCTGGGAGATGACAGAATTTTCCGGCGCGTAGGCATAGGACAGCGCAGCCACCGTGCCGACCTGCAACCCCGTGCGACGAATGGTGATGGTGGCCATGGTTTCATTCATTCCGTCGACGGATGGAATGGCAACCTTTTGCGGCCCCAAACTAACGGTGATGCGCACGCGCCAGGATTCGCGCACCAGTGTACCGGGGGCGGGCCTCTGCGTCAGGACAACTCCGGCGGGTTGCGCCGCGCTGTAGTAATGGCCGTCGACGCCGGCCTGCAAGCCTTTCGCGCGAAGTTCGACGACAGCCTGAGGCACGGTGCGGCCTAGCAAATCTGGAACGCGGACTTCAGCGCCGTGAATTGCCAGCCGCATGGTGATCAGCGCTGAAACCAGGGCGATGGTCACCAGCAAAAGTACGGCCGAAAGTGCGCGAAAGATTTGCAGCATGGAGTCGTCCAGTTTCTTCTTTAACCTGCGTATTCAATCAAAAACTCTATCTTGGCGGTCTTCGATATCATCGCAGCCACGGAACAATATTTTGTTTCGGAGAGGCGCACGGCATCTTCCATCGCTTTCTGCGAGACAGCGCCGCTGACTCGATAGATCAATTTGACATGTGTAAAGACTTTTGGCGCCTCGGATGCCTGCTCCGCTACCGCAGAAACCGTGAGCCCGGTGAAAGGCTCGCGCTTTTTTTTCAGGATTGAAATGACGTCGATCGCGGTGCAGCCGCAGAGGCCCATCAGCACCGTCTCCATGGGACTGGCACCGTGGGTGTGGGCAGGATCGCCGTCAAATACAACTGTGTGGCCGCTGTGGGAGAGCGCATCGAAGGTCATTTCCTGTTTCCATGTGGCGTTGGCTTGCATGTTGCTCGCTCCTTAGGCGCAGGGTGTTCCGGTATCAGCGCTGGTTATCGGTGGCCGGCTCGGGATGAATAAAGACGCGTGCAATCTGCGGCATCTCCGATTTGACTCGATCTTCCAGCGCGGTAATCAGTGCATGAACGTCGGCCATGCTGCGGTCGTCGGGCAAAGTGCAGTGGCAGGAAATCTGCATGCGCTCGCCAGCCTTGGAGACAACCACCGCATGTACGTCCAGAATATCCGGAAATTCACCGGCGAGACGGCGCAGGTCAACTTCGAGCGCGGCGTCTTCGCTGCGGCGAGCTTCAATCTCAATGGTGCCGCGTTCGCTTTCGATATGGGTCAGGATGGAATCGATCTCCGGGACATCGGTCCGGGTTTCGCTTTCTATGCGGGTGACCAGGGTATGCGCATCGCGCAGAGTGAGTGACTCGGGGACTTCCAGATGCTGCTCCAGATGCAGTTTTCCGTCGTAGTGCTGGACGCTGAGATCGTGGACCGAAAGATTATGACGCGCGGCGACGGCGCGAACCCGGTCGAAGATGCTTTCTGAGCGGCCGACACGCGGAACCACGTTGACGACGACGTCGGCTTCCGGAAGGATGAGGCGCACCGCATCCGCGACCTGTTCCTTCATTTGTTCGGTCCGCTGGAAGCTCAAATTTCGCGGCATGCCGACGGTGAGGTCAGCGAAGTAATGGTTCCCGGAAAGGCGCAGCCGCAGCCGCTCAATACCGATACTGTCCGGCAGTTGGCGCAGGGATTCGGCGACACGGCGACGGGTGGCGAGCGGGGCGGCGTCGGTGAGGATGTCGACGGTTTGGCGGGCCAGGAGCCAGCAGACTTTCAGAATAATAATCGACACGACGACGGCAGCGAGGGGATCGCCAAAGCGCAACCAATGCAGATGCCAATGTTGCGATGCGGCGCAGGCCAGCAACCCGCCAATGACGGCGAGGCTGGACCAGATGTCCATGCTGAAGTGGAGGGCATCGGCTTCCAGGGCCTGGCTTCTTGTTTGCCGGGCGACGCGGCCGAGGGCGCGCGAGCGAACGAAATCCACGGCCACGGAGAGCAGCAAGACGGCAAAGGGCCAGATGGAGAGATGCAGCGGCGGCGCGTGGCCAAGGATTCGTTCGAGAGCTTCGCCCAGAATCCAAAGGACGGAGGCCACCATGAACAAGGTCTCAGTAAACGCGGCCAGGTTTTCCATTTTGCCATGGCCGTAGGCATGGTCTTCGTCGGCTGGGCGGTCGGAGATGGTGATGGATCCGAGAATGATGATTGAGGCGACCAGATCCAGGCCGGAATGCGCCGCCTCCGACAACATGCCAATACTGCCGCTCTGGACGCCGGCCCATAATTTGAGAAACGTCATGACGGCGGCGGCCGCGACGGAGATGGAGGCGGTGCGTAGTTTTATCGAAGCATCAAACGTCCGATGGCTCGAGATGGAAAAGGGACGCGCCATTTTGACCTGTCATCCTCCGCAGATGCGAAACGAAGCGGCTGCAGCGTGGGGAAGGTTCATGCTTTCACAGCACGGTACAGGCCCGCAATGCCAAACGTGTACGGTGTCCACGATGCGGAGGTAAACCCGCAGGCGCGCATCATCGTCAGCATCTCCTCCGGTTGGGGAAACCGATGTACAGACTGTGGAAGATATTCGTAGGGCGCGGACGAACCGGAAAGAGTTTTCCCGATGCGGGGAAGAACATGACGGAAGTAGAGATTGTAGATTTTGCCGAAGAGGCCGCCGGGCTCATTGAAATCCAGAATGCCGAACTGTGCGCCGGGACGCAGCACACGAGCCATCTCGCGCAGGCCCGATTCGTAATTGGCCAGATTGCGGAAGCCAAATGCAGTGGTGATCAGGTCGATGGAGTTGTCCGGCAGGGGCATGTGGAGGGCGTCGGCTTCCATGGAGATGACGCCGTGGGCGGAAAATTCCGGCGAGGAAAATTTTTCTTTTGCGCGTTCCAGCATGGCATGGGAAAAGTCGAGCGCAATGACAGGACGCGCGTTGCCTGGACGATACCGCAGCAGCGCCAGGGTCATGTCGCCAGTGCCGCAGCACATGTCGAGAACGGCGGTTTGCGGGTTCTGCAGGATGGGCGCGAACGTGCGAGCGGTGCGGCGCCACCAGAGGCTGTCCACATTGGCGGACAAGACGTGATTCAGAAGATCGTAGCGCGGCGCAATGCCATTGAACATGGACTGCACGGCGTGGCTGACGGCTTGTTCGTCACGATTCGAATCAGGCTCAGCGGCGGGCCCAGCGGGTTCTGCGCCGGTTGCGAAGCGAGTCATACGCCGCGTTCTTTCATGGTGCGCAACATGGATTGGATGGCCGCCAGCAACTCGTGCTGCGAAACATCTTCCACCACGATGGCCTTGCCGATGGCGACGGGCAGCACAAAACGCTGCGCGGACTGCAGATGTTTTTTATCGCCCGCGGTGCGATCGAGCAGGATCTTGGCGGTGGTGCGAAAGCGCGGGAAAGGCCCGAGGTGAAACGTGAGATCTTCGATGCGCTTGGCTTCGGCGGGCGTTAATGCCGATCGTGAGACAGAAAGATTCAGGGCCGCGATCATTCCCCAGGCGATGGCTTCGCCGTGCAGCAGTGTGCGATAGCGAGTGGCGGCCTCAATGGCATGGCCGACGGTGTGGCCTAGGTTCAACAACATTCGCTGGCCGGATTCGCGCTCGTCGGCGGTGACAATTTCTGCTTTGATGCGCACGGAAGTTTCGATGGCGCGAGCGATCGCTTGCTGATCGCCTGCCAGCAGGCCTGTCATATTCTGTTCCAGCCAGGCGAAGAAGCGAGCATCGCCGAGCACGGCGGCCTTCACACTTTCGATCGCGCCGGACCGCAGTTCTTTTGGCGGTAGCGTCGTCAAGACGGTGGGATCGGTGAAGACGGCGACCGGAGGATGAAAGCTGCCAACAAGATTTTTGCCGACGCGAAGATTGACACCGGTTTTGCCGCCGATGGAGGAGTCGATTTGCGAAAGATAGGTGGTGGGCACCTGAACATAACGAATGCCGCGCATATAGATGGCCGCGAGAAAGCCTGTCATGTCGCCGATGACGCCTCCGCCGAACGCGACGAGAAGGGCATCGCGCTTGGCGCCGGCAACAACCAATTTCTCTGCCAGATGTTCGACGGTTTTCAACTGCTTGTATCGTTCTCCGGCGGGTACGAAAAGCGGAAGGATGTCGATTTTTCGCGCAGTAAATGAGCTTTGGAAGGATTGTCCCCAGCGCGACCAGATTTCCGTAGACGTGACAACGAAGATGGAGCGCTGCTCGCCGCAGGCCTGGCGCACATGGGACGCCAGCTTTTCCAGCAGCCCAGGCTGCACGAGGACCGGATAATTCACCGTTGCGGTTTTGACAAGAATTGTGGACACGTTGATTTTCTAATCGTATCGCATGCGGCGCGGAGCTTCGAATTGCGCATGGGAGGCGACGTGAAGCTGCAGTTCTGTGCGTGCTATCCTCACAATCGTGGAGAAGCATTCTTTGCGGGGTTGGACGGTTGTTGGCGGCGGAATCACGGGGCTGCGCGCAGCGCTGACGCTGGCGAAAGCGGCAGACGTCACGCTGATCACGAAAGAAGGCGCGTCGGAGTCGAACACCCACTACGCACAGGGTGGAATTGCGGTTGCGATGGGCGGCGTCCAGGACGTCGAACTCCACGGCCAGGACACGATCCAGGCCGGCGATGGCCTGGTGTTTGAAAAAGCCGCGCGCCTGCTGGTGGAAGAAGGCCCGGTTCGCGTTGAGGAACTGCTGGCGTGGGGTACCCACTTCGACCGCGAAGGAAGCGGCCGGGGAGAACTGATGCGGACCCGCGAAGGGGCGCACAGCCTGCCGCGAATCCTGCATGCCAATGGCGACGCCACCGGAAGAGAAATTGGCCGTGCCCTGCTCGAACGCGTCGGCCAGGAACCTCGCATTCATCTGCATGAGCGGGTGACAATGCGTCACCTGGTGGTCCGCGATGGACGCGTGATCGGTGTTCACGCGCTGGATGACCACAACAAGCCGCTGATGTTTCTAGGAAGCGGCGTGTTGCTGGCCAGCGGCGGTGCGGGCCAGGTCTACAGCGATACCACCAACCCTGGCGTTGCGACCGGCGACGGTATCGCGATGGCCTACCGGGCGGGCGCGGAAGTTTCCGATATGGAGTTTTATCAATTTCATCCCACGGCGCTGAGTGTGCCCGGCGCGCCACGTTTTCTGTTGTCGGAAGCGCTGCGCGGCGAAGGCGCCTTGCTGAGGAACCATCGCGGCGAGCGATTTATGGAGCGATATCACCCGATGGCGGAACTGGCGCCGCGGGATGTTGTGGCCCGCGCCATTATGCGCGAAGGCATGGGGGAACGGCCCGGAGAAAGTCTGCCGGTATATCTGGATATGCGGCACATCACGGGCAAAGATCTGCGGGCGAGGTTTCCTGGAATTTCCGCGCGCTTGGCGGAATACGGTTTCGAACTCTCCCGCGATTTGATTCCGGTGCGTCCAGCGGCACACTACCTGATGGGCGGAGTGCGGACCGACTTGCATGGACGGACCACAGTTCCCGGTCTTTTCGCTGCCGGCGAGGTGGCATGCACGGGGGTGCATGGCGCGAATCGGCTGGCCAGCAATTCCTTGCTGGAGGGATTGGTGTTTGGACAGCGGGCAGCGGAGGCGATGGTGCAGGAAGGATTGCGCGACGAGCTTTCGATCGCGGAAGAAAAAGCCGCGCCCACTGTGCAAACCGTTTCCGTGGGGGAAGGGGAAGCGAGCCGGGTTGCAGCGCTGCGGGAGCGGCTGCGCAACCTGATGTGGCAACATGCGGGATTGTTGCGCGATCAAGCGGGACTCTCCGCTATCCAGGCTGAATTGCATGTGATGCGCCGCGAACTGCCTGCAGCCACAACCCGTGAGAATGCCGAGATGTGCAACCTGCACACGGTGGCGGAACTGATTGTTGCGTCTGCGTTGGCACGGAAAGAGTCTCGTGGCGCCCATGCACGCACAGATTTTCCGCAGCACGATCCGGGACAGGCAAAACATTCGAGGATGGTGCGGGGTCACGTCGACTTTGTCGAGTTCACCTAGACAGTCCGGCAGAATGTTCCGTTTTTTTTGCTGACGCAGGATTCGAGAGCAGCGACCACACGGCGGTGATGGTGACGGCCGATCCCAGCACGACGAGCGAAACCCAAATCGGGATGGTGACGAAGTTGCTGAGCATCATCTTGCCGCCGACGAAGATCAAAATCGCCACCAGTCCATAGCGCAGCTTGTGCAGTCGTTGCAGGACCGTGGTCAGCGCAAAGTAGAGAGAACGCAATCCCAGCACGGCAAAGATGTTGGAGGAGTAAACGATGAAGGGATGATGCGAGACGGCCAGCACGGCGGGAATGGAGTCGGTGGCAAAGATCAGGTCTGTGGTTTCGATGGCAAGCAGCGCGATGAACAGGGGGGTGAAGCGCAGGTGACCCTCTTCCCGAACGAAGAAGCGGTACGGGTGTTTCTGGCGGGCCATGGGAGGATGGCGGGTCAACCAGTCCATCCAAAACGGGGGGCGTTCGGGTTGGGACTGAAGGGATTTTCGCAGCAGATGCCAGGCCGCGTAGAGCAGGATGGCGCCGAAGACGTAGTTCATCCGGGAGAAGGCATTCAGCAGTTGAATGCCTAACAGAATCATGGCGGCACGCAGGAAGATGGCACCCGACACGCCGAAGAAAAGCACCCGCCGCTGCTGCGCCAGTTGCAGCCCGAAGGCTTGAAAGAGGACGAGAAATAGAAAAAGATTGTCGATGCTGAGGGATTCTTCGATACCGTATCCGGCCAGGTATTCCAGGGCGTATCGCTGTGTCAGCGCGTGGTGAACGACGAACGAAAATAAAAGCGCTGCGCCGATCCAGACAGCCGTCAACCCATAGGCGCGTCGAGCCAGCGCGTGTTCTTCGCGCGCGTTCCTGGTGACGGCCCAATCGACTGTCAGCAAGCCAACCACCAGCACATGGAAGAGCAGCCAGAGCCAGAGTGGCGCTCCGCCGAACATGCGACCGTTCATGAAGTGTGCGCCGAGGGGCATCGCTGGCGTTTATTTCTGATTCAGTAAATGGATCGTCTCTAGAATGGTCTGGCCGACCACGGCCAAGCTATGCGCGCTGATTTTGTCCATCGTGTCCTGGGCCGTGTGATGGTACCCGTCCGGAAGCAGAAATGTGTGCGGGCCGTAGTCGTAGTCGATCAGGTCGGCGCAGGGAACGCCGCGCTCGACGAAGGGCAGATGGTCGTCTTCAATGGCGTTTGTGGTGGCGAAAAAATAAGACTGATCGCCCTCGTGTTTTGCGGCTTGGTCCACCAGGTCCAGCAGCCAGGGAGTGGAATTCTGATCGCGGACGATGTCGAGACTTTTATCGCCGATCATATCGACCAGCAGGAATGCTTTGATGCGCTTCAGCGTGCCATCGCGGTCCCACTTGGCGGCCAGATGACGGCTGCCATACAAGGAGTCGGCGTCCGACCACTGTTGGATCGCTTCTTCGCCGTCGAAAAACACCAGCCAGACGCTGTTGCCGTCGAGGGTGCGCCCGCGCAAGTCGTTCGCCAATTCGATGAGCAGCCCGCTGGTGGCTGCGCCATCGTTCGCGCCAACATAATGGATGTCGCGCAACGGGTAGTTGGTCTCATAGTGGGAGGCCAGCACAATCACGCCGGATTTCTTGCCGGGAAATTTGACGATGAAGTTATGCATGGTCATCATGCCGGCGGGGGTATTGGCGGCGAACGTGTCTTCTTCAAGGGTGTCTTTGGCGAATTGCTTCTTGAGGAAATTCTCCGCACAAACGTGACCCTGGCTGCCGATCCAGCGAGATCCGCAGTTCACGATATCCTGCGCGTACTGGTAGGCGCGACTACCGTTGAATTGAAGCCTGGCTGATGTGTGGGCGAGCTTGGTTGCCTGCGCCGCGGCCAGGGAAGAAACGGCGAGACTGCAAACGGCCAGCAGAGCTGTCAGGCTTGTCGAGTTCATCCGGCGCCGTCGCATCAGGCCTCCAGGTTCGCTTTCTTTCGCCGGTTGCGGGCGTCAGGATGCACCATGTGGGCCACGCCGATGCTGATCAAATAGAGTAACAACATCGGCGTCGCAAACAGGCACATACTGAGCGGATCGGGTGTAGGAGTGATAATGCCGGCAATGATGAAGATGATGAGAATGGCGTAACGGATGTTCTTCCATAGCCAGCGCGAGTTGACAATGCCGAACAGGGCCAGAAAGAAGACGAGAATAGGCAACTCAAACACGATACCCAGGCCTAGGATCACGGTGAGAAACAGCTCTGTATATTCGCCGATGGTGACCATGGGCTTGAATTGCGATCCGTAGCCGATGAGAAATTCGAGCGCGCCGGGATAGACAAATCGGTATCCGAAAAATGCGCCGAGCAGAAACAGGCCAACGGTCGCGGACATGAAGGGAATCAGGTAGCGTTTCTCGTTTTGATACAGGCCCGGAGCGATGAACAGCCATACCTGATACAGGATGAAGGGCGAGGCGGCGATGATTCCGCCAAACAATCCGATTTTCAAAAAGAAATTGAAGGGATCCATCGGATTGAGATAGACCAGCTGAGCATTCAGATGATGCGCATTCAGGGCCTTGGTGATGGGAGCAATCATGAAGGCGGCAATGCGCTGGTGAAAACCATACGCGACAAAAAAACCAACGCCGATGGAAAGCAGGGAATAGACCAGGCGCTTGCGAAGTTCCTGCAAATGTTCCAGCAGGCTCATGCCGGGCAGTTCGGCTCGGTCGCCCACAGCGCTGCGGGCGCGATCCAGCAGATCAACCATGAGTGACGTCCGCTACCGCGGGTGCAGCATAGGAATCGGCGGGTTC
>JAJZCA010000384.1 GCA_021798735.1 Acidobacteriota bacterium
AAGATCATCCAAAACAGCGCTATCCCACGGTGTATTTCACCCATGGCTTTGGCGGGACATTGGAGAACATCCATTCCGCTGCGGGGATGCTCTACCAGCGAATGGCGGAAGGCAAAATGCCGCCGATGATCTGGGTGTTGCTGGAACAGGCGAGTCCGCGCGGCACGCATGAATTTGCGGACTCCGTGAACAATGGGCCTTGGGGAGAGGCCCTGACGCAGGAAGCGATTCCAGCGCTGGAACGGCAATATCGCATGGACGCCAAGCCGAGCGGGCGTTTCCTGAACGGGCATTCTTCCGGCGGCTGGGCGACTCTGTGGTTGCAGGTGACCTATCCGAAAATTTTTGGCGGTACGTGGTCGACCTCACCGGACCCAAGCGATTTTCATGACTTCACCGGGATCGATCTGTATGCAGCGCATGCGAACGTGTATCGCAAGCCGGATGGCACCCCTTATCCGATCATTCGTGACAAGGGGAAAGTGATGGCGACGTTTGAGGAGATGACGCAGTTGGAAGATGTGTTGGGGCACTACGGGGGCCAGATCCGCTCCTTCGATTGGGTATTTTCTCCGCGAGGGCAGGGCGGTCGTCCGGAACCGATGTTCAATCACTTTACGGGCGATGTGGATCCGGCGGTGGTGGCATATTGGCAGCAGCATTTCGACATCGCGTATCGCGTCGCGCAGCAGTGGCCGATGATTGGCCGCGACCTTCGCTGCAAGGTGCATCTCTACGTGGGCACGGCGGACACGTTTTATCTGGACGGCGCGGCACACAAACTGGACGTGGTCTTTGAGGAGCTCCACGCCGATGAGCACTTCACGTTCATTCCGGGCCGCACGCATTTTGACCTGTATCGGATCGGGGAAGACAGGATGGGACTGTTCGATGTCATTGCCCAACAAATGTATGCCGTGGCAAGGCCAAAGGCGCACTGGAAAGCGACAGGAACAGCGGTTGCAGCCCCGTAAAATATGCAGCAAAACTGGTGCAAAATTGAACGATTTCCCCTGGCCGATCCCGTTTTAGAACGGTATACTTAGGTGTGACCGTGAAACCGAAGGACTACGCTCCTGATCCCGTTGCCCACGATACAGACCGTCGCATTCTGCTACTGAAACCACGCGGATTTTGTGCCGGCGTGGTGCGCGCCATTGATGTGGTGCAGATTGCACTCGAAACCTTTGGCGCACCGATTTATGTGCGTCGGGAGATCGTCCATAATCGCTTCGTCGTCAATGATTTAGCTGCGAAGGGTGCTATTTTCGTACACGATATCGATGAAGTTCCAGAAGGGGCGCGGGTTATTTATAGCGCCCACGGTGTTTCGCCTGCAGTGCGGGAGATCAGCAAGCAGCGAAAGCTGAAAGTGATCGACGCCACATGCCCGCTGGTAACCAAGGTGCATGTGGAGGCGGTCAAGTTCGCCCGGCAAGGATATTCTCTGGTGCTGATCGGGCATCGCGACCACGACGAAATTGAAGGCACGCTGGGCGAGGCGCCGGAAGAAACCCAGGTGGTCTCCACGGTGGAAGAAGTTGCCGAGCTCGAAGTGCCGAATCCGGAACGGGTTGCGTATCTAACCCAGACGACACTCAGCCTGGATGAAGCGCGCGACATCATTCACGCGCTAAAGGCGAAGTTTCCAAATATCGTCGGACCGCATTCGCAAGACATCTGCTATGCGACGGAAAATCGTCAGGTGGCCGTCAAGAACGTGGCACACCAGGCAGACCTGGTTCTGGTTGTGGGTTCGGACAACAGTTCTAACTCCAATCGTCTCGTTGAAGTCTCGCGCAACCTGGACACCATCGCCTACTTGATTGACGATTCCGACAAAATTCGTTCGGAGTGGTTACAGAACGCGAAGACTGTGGCCGTGACCGCAGGCGCGTCCGCTCCGGAAATTCTGGTGCAGGATGTCATCAATTACCTGCAGCGGAATGGGTTTGGTGATGTTGAAGAGGTCGAAGTGATGCCGGAGAATGTTCGATTTGGTCTGCCTCCGGAGATTGTTCGCGCTATTGCAACAGCGCCCGCGCAGCCGGTAAGCGTAGAGCCGTAAATATCTGGGCAGGTTCGCAAATGTTTCGGGCTTTTGCCCGAATGTTTTTTTTTGAGCGAATTGCAGCGTAACTAACAGAAAGAACCAAACTCGTTTGTCTACACCTATGGCCACAGTTCATCCGTTGAAGCAAGGCGCAGCAGTTCGATTCGGAAGGCTCGATGCCGGTCTGGATGAGGTCGAGCAGGCGATCGACGCTTCACGGGAGCTGCTTTTCTCGCAGCAACATCCAGACGGCTACTGGTGTGGCGAACTGGAAGCGGACACCACCCTAGAGTCCGACTACATCATGTTGCACACGCTGCTTGGCACCGGCGATGAGGGCCGGATGCGGCGAGCCATCACGGAGATTTTGCGGCATCAGAACGAAGATGGCGGATGGAGCATCTATGCGGGAGGACCGTCCAACATCAGCGCGACCGTCAAGGCATATTTTGCGCTGAAGTTAATGGGATGGTCTGCGAACGATCCACTGCTGATGAAAGTGCGCGAATGGATTTTGGCCAACGGCGGCGCGACCGAGGTCAACACGTATACAAAGTTGTATTTGTGCTTCTTCGGCCAGTACGACTACAACGCCGTTCCCGCAATTCCACCGGAGATCGTCCTGTTCCCCCGGTGGTTTTACTTCAATTTGTACGAGATTTCCTCCTGGTCGCGGGCCATTCTGGTGCCGCTGTCGATTGCGTATGCGAAGAAGCCGTTCAAGAAGATTCCGGCGGAGCAGGGGATCGACGAGTTATTCGTGGGCGGGCGCGAGCATGCCAACCTGCACCTGCGCTGGGATAAGCGGATTTTCGGCTGGCGCAACTTCTTCCTTATATGCGATCGCATCACGCATTGGGCGGAACGCATCCATGTGCGACCGTTGCGCGCGATTGCGCTGAAGAAGGCGGAGAAGTGGATGCTTGCGCGCATGGAAATGACCGATGGCCTGGGAGCGATTTACCCCAGCATTCTCAACAGCGCCATTGCCCTGCGTTGTCAGGGGTATTCGCTCGACGATCCGCAGGTGATTCGGGCGCTGGATGAGTTTGAAAAACTCGGCATCGAGGACCCTGGCATTCCGGGAGTGAGCGAGCCTGCTTTTCGCATGCAGCCCTGCAAGTCGCCGGTATGGGACACAGCGTACGCGATGTTCGCTCTGGGAGAAGCCGGCGTTGCCAGCAGCGACCCTCGCCTGTTGCAGG
>JAJZCA010000385.1 GCA_021798735.1 Acidobacteriota bacterium
CATCCACGTTCTGAGAGCAAAGCAAAAAACGCTCGCCAATCTTTTCCTCCAGTTCCGCCAGCGCGTAATGGGCGGCGTTGGGCTGGCTGGCCTGCGCTTCCCTTCTGCGCTGCGAATAGAATTGCCATACCAACTCAGGATTTGCATCCCAGCCCTCCGGAGTGGCCACCGTCTCCACTCGATGCCCAGCCCACAAACCATTGCTGTCGCGGAACGTCCGCAGCCCGCTTTCCGCGCTGATGCCCGCTCCCGTCAGCACGAAAACTCGATCTCTCGCAGATATCGCGATTGAATCCGATGATGCTTCAGCCGCCACGTGATTGCTCCTACCCAAGACCGCTAACCGCAAACACTCCATCTGCGCATTACGGCTTGGCCCCGTCCTTAGGCTTGGGCTGCCATTTCTTGCGCTCCGGTGCAACCGGGGGCACCGTTTCATCTGAAGCTGCCACAGGCTCCGTAGCCGCTGCGGGCCTTTCCTGTGGCGGCTCGGCTGCGCGGTTCGCGGTCACTCCCGTCACAGGTTCAGCCCTTTTGGGAAGCTCCGTCGTCACCGAACCCGCTGCGTCTGGAATTACGGTCGTCTCACTTCCACCCTTCACGATCGGCAACGCCACGTCCGCTCGGTTCATCTCTCTGCCGATCGTCGCATCACCAACCCTCAGCCCCTTCTTCTTTTGCACGCTCTCCAACAACAGTTCAGCGACATCCTTGATCGCAATGCCATCGGCGTCGCTTTTCCCCGACGTACTGCCCAGCATGCTCTTGCAAAATGGGCAGCCTACGGCCAGCGTTTTCGCGCTGGTTGCCGAACTCAGCCGCTGCTCCACTTCATGAAATCGGTTCTCTGAAATTCGCTCGTCGCCAGGTTCTTCTTCTTTCCAGAATTGCGCGCCCCCGGCACCGCAGCAAAATGCGTTCTCGCGAGAGCGGTCCATTTCCAGCAGTTCGTTTCCCAGTACACGCAAAACATTTCTAGGTGCGTCATAGACTCCGTTGTGCCGCCCCAGATAACACGGGTCGTGATACGTAATGCTGACTTCCAGCCGATCTGCATCCAGCTTGCCAGTCGATACCAGCGACTCCAGATACTGCGTGTGATGCATCACCGCGTATGATCCGCCAATCTGCCGATACTCATTGCCAATCGCGTTCATGCAGTGTGGGCAGCTTGCGACGATCAGTTTCGGCATCAGAGCATTCAACGTCGCAACATTCTGGTCCGCCAATTCTCTATATAAAAGTTCATTTCCAGCACGACGGGCGCTATCGCCGGTGCAGCATTCCTTCTTCCCCAGCACCGCAAAATTTACACCCGCATAGTCCAGCAGTTGCACAAACGCGCGCGCCGTCTTCTGCGCCTGTGGATCGTAACTCGCCGCACACCCCACCCAATAAAGAACATCCGCCTCCGGATTTTCTTCTGTCGTCTTCACCGGCAGGCCCTGGGCCCAGTCCATGCGTTTGTCGTGATTGATGCCCCACGGATTCTTCGACCGCTCCATGCCGCGAAACGCAGTCTGCAGTTGCGCTGGAAATTCGCCCTCCATCATCACCTGATTGCGACGAATATCGATAATGTCGAGCATCTGTTCATCCTGCACCGGGCACACCTGCATGCAGGCGCCGCACGTCGTGCAGGCCCACGCAGCTACTGGTGCGATCGCAAACTGCAGTAGCGGATGCGGACTGCTCGCTCCGGCATCGAACCCGCGCTTACTCCCAGACAGATGATTCAGTTCCATCCGCTTATTGATTTCCAGTGCCGCCGGACTGAGCGATTTTCCGGTTGCCGTGGCGGGGCAAACATCCTGGCAGCGATTGCACTGGATACAGGCATACGCATCCAGCAGTCGAGGCCACGTCAAATCCTCCAGATGCTTCGCGCCAATCTGCGGAAGCTGATCATGGTGCGCAGCTTCGAGGCTGACGTTCTCCAGCGGCAGCACCCCGGAGCCGGACCGTCGCGCGAAGAAGTACTTCAGCGGGGCCATAAAGATGTGAACGTGTTTGCTGTAAGGAAAATAGGCAAGGAAAAGCAGCACGCTCCCCAGCGCTCCCCAGTATCCGAAGATGCGCCAGGCGTACGCATTCTGCGGCGTAAGGAAATGCGAAATCACCGTGGCAAAGGGTTCGAACTTATCGGGCCCTCGCTGGGCCACGCTCGCGCCGGCTCCGATGGCGCGGCTCGCCACATGGAAAAGGATGAAGGCGGAAACTACAAGCGAGTCCCTACTGATAGATCCTCGTCGCACGTCCGGATGCACCAGCGTGTTCGCATTGAATCGAAAATCCCGCCGTGAGGGAAGCAAAAACCTGCGAACTACCAGCGCCACCACTCCCACCAGCACCAGAAAGCTCAGCACATCCGCGAACAGATTGTAGATTGCTCCCGGAGCAGTCCTCGAAGAAATAGAAAACCTTGTGTAGCCGGCGATTGCGTCGACCGCATTCACCGCAATATAAAAGACAAATCCATAAAAGATAAATGCGTGGAAGGTGCTGACGACTGTTCTCTTCTGAAATGTCCGCGTCTGGCTGAGTGTGGTTCGCAGCGCATACCACAGGCGTCCAATCACGCGGTCCGTTCGAACATCGCGATCGGGACGCCCGCGGCCGATGCGCAAATACAGCCCGTAAAAGCCATGCGCTCCCCACGCCAGGGTTGCCAGCGCGAAAACCAGGAACCCGTACTTCTGAGAAAGTGGAAGCATCCAACCATGGCCCCGAAACTAGGATGAACGACCCCGGCAGGGTTACTTGCGGATCGCAGCAATCATGGCCGGAACAATCTGGTTCACATCGCCGACGATGCCGTAATCCGCCACGCTGAAAATCGGCGCATCTGCATCCTTATTGATGGCAACGATGCATTTGCTTTTCCCCATGCCGGACAGATGTTGTACCGCGCCGGAAATGCCGATGGCGATATACGCTTTGGGCTGCACCGTCTTTCCGGTCTGCCCCACCTGCTCAGAATAAGGCCGCCAGCCTGCATCCACAATGGCCCGCGTTGCGCCGACTGCGGCCCCAAGCTCATCCGCCAATCCCTCGACAAGCGCATGAAATCCTTCCGCACTGCCCACCCCTCGCCCGCCTGCCACCACAATCTCTGCTTCGGCCAACGAAATGCGAGAAGTTTTTTCCACCGATTTTCCGGTCATCTGTACCCGTCGTGGCGGCAGCGTCAGGTCGACATCGAACTGCTCGGCAACTTGTTTACCCGGTGTGGCTGCGGCAAACGTCGCTTGATTCGG
>JAJZCA010000386.1 GCA_021798735.1 Acidobacteriota bacterium
TACTGGCGTCTGTTGGCAGCAGTAGCGAGGGGAACGCCCAGAATGGATGTCAACCGTCCCATTGTCGTCGTCGGCTCCGGGTACGTCGGCCTGGTTGCGGCGCTTTGTTTTGCCGAAATGGGATACCGCGTGCTGTGCGTCGACAACGATCCCGCCAAAATGGCCGCCTTGCAAGCCGGTCGCGCCACGATTCATGAGCAGTTTCTGCCCGAATTGCTGGCCCGCCACGGCAACCGCAATGTCGTGTTTACCACTGAACTTGGCACGGCCGCCCGCCAGGCCGAACTCATCTTTATTGCCGTCGGCACACCGCAGGCCCGTGGCGGCAAGGCAAACCTGTCCTATATCGAGTCCGCCGTCAAAGAGATTGCAAGAAATATCGACCACTACACCGTGATCGTGGAAAAGAGTACCGTCCCTGTCTACACCAACGAGTGGATCGGCGGCCTGATCGAGCGTTGTGGCGTTCCCCGCGACCTGTTCGACGTCGTTTCCAATCCTGAATTCCTGCGTGAAGGCAGCGCGGCGGCGGACTTTCTCCACCCCGACCGCATCGTCATCGGATGCAACAACAACCGCTCAGCCGCCCTCGTCGGCGAGGTCTACCAGCCGCTGACCTCCGGCTCCTACTACGACCGTCCCAACAAGATTCCCGGACAATGCGTTCCGGATCAACCACCCATTCTGCTGCGAACCTCCCCGCAAAGCGCGGAGTTGATCAAACACGCCTCCAACGCCTTTCTGGCGATGAAGGTCTCCTTCATCAACGCGATTGCAAACCTCTGCGAGATCGTCGGCGCCAACATCACCGAAGTCGGTCCCGGCATCGGCATGGACCAGCGCATCGGCACCCAGTTCCTTCATCCCGGCATAGGCTATGGCGGCTCCTGTTTCCCCAAAGACCTAACCGCTTTTCGCTCCATGGCCGCAGAGTATGGGATCGACTTCAGCCTGCTGGGAGCCATCGAGCGTATCAATGAATTGCAGCCACTGCGATTTCTGGAGAAGGTCCGCGGCGCTCTCGGCGGCCTCGAAGGCAAACATCTGGCGGTCCTTGGATTGGCCTACAAGGGCGGCACCGACGACGTGCGCGAATCGCCCGCCATGCGCCTGGTGCAGTTGATCCTCGCCGAGGGAGCCACCATCGCCGCCTACGATCCCGCAGCCATGACGCGCGCGCAGGAGGTGCTCCCGCCCAGCCTGGCTCTGCGTTATGCTGCCAACGAACTGGAAACCGCAGCCGAAGCCGATGCTCTTCTGGTTCTCACCGACTGGCCGCAGTTCCTTGCTCTCGATCTGGAGGCGTTTTCGCGAACCCTGCGGCAGCCCCTGCTCATCGATGGCCGCAACCTGTTCGCTCCAGAAGATGTCGCCCGCCAGGGACTGATGTATCTCAGCGTCGGGCGTCCCGCCGTTGGCGCTGCCGAGTTCGGTGGCCAGCCGGAACTTCCCGAATTCGCACTGTCCGATGCAATCGTGCAGCGAAGCGCCCCGACGCAGAAAACCGCCGCGCCATATCTGGTTCCCTCCGTGCCTCGCGGCAAAAAGAGGATGCGCGTCCTGCTGACCGGCGCGGCCGGCTTTCTCGGTTCTCACCTTACCGATCGCCTGCTCGCCGAGGGGCATTCCGTCGTCGGCGTCGATAACCTCTGCACCGGCCACTTTCACAATCTCGCACACCTAAACCGCGAACCGCGCTTTGAGCTGATCGAGCACGATATCTGCGAATTCTTCGATCCCGGCCCGATCGACTACATCTTCAACTTTGCCTGCCCAGCCAGCCCGCCCCAGTACATGCGCCTCGGCATTGAGACGCTCCGCGTCGGCTCCGAAGGCACCATCAACATTCTGGAGTTGGCTCGCAAATACCGCGCAAAAGTCCTCCACGCTTCCACTTCCGAATGCTATGGGACGCCGGAGATCCATCCTCAGCCGGAAAGCTACTGGGGCCACGTCAATCCTGTCGGTCCACGCTCTGTGTACGACGAGGCTAAGCGCTTTGGCGAGGCCGCCGTCATGGCCTACCGCGCCCACTTCAACGTCGACGGCCATCTGGTGCGAATCTTCAACACCTATGGCCCACGCATGCAGCCCGACGACGGCCGCGTGATTTCCAACTTCGTGATGCAGGCGCTGCGCGGAGAAGATGTCACCGTCTATGGCGACGGTTCGCACACCCGCAGCTTCTGCTACGTGACCGACCTGATGGAAGGAATCATTCGACTCTCACGCATTGAGGAGCCGCTGCCGGTCAACCTGGGCAATCCGGCGGAAAATACTGTCCTCGACTGCGCCCGCCGCGTGATTGCACTCACTGGTTCCTCCAGCCGCATTCGCTTTGAGTTGCTGCCCCAGGACGATCCGCCGCGCCGCCGCCCCGACATCACCAAAGCCCGCCAACTCCTCGGCTGGGAGCCCGCCATTTCCCTCGACCAGGGCCTCAGCGAAACCATCGCCTACTTCCGCGCGCTTCCCGCCGACCTCATCGTCGCCGGATAAACGACGAGCACGGCCAATGTGAGCAAAATTGAACAGATTCTTGTTTCCCATTCGCGCGATACTTTAAACTGCATGTCGGGGAGCCGACGACGATGCCTTAAGTGTGTCTCGGTTCTACCCAAAGAAGGTTTTGACGGTAGTGGCGGATTCCTACCTTGGACCTATTTTGAAGCGTCGCTGAACTCGCGGCCTGCTCCCATATGCTCGTCTTCGAAAGGAGGGGCCCATGGTGACGACTGAACCCGAAAATAGAGCATTCGACGTTGCCGCCTTTCTGGCCAGCGCAGGCCTGGGGCGAAAAATTGTCCAAGTGAAAGCGAGGCAGACCTTCTTCTCGCAGGGCAATCCCGCAGACTCCATTTTCTATCTTCAAAAAGGCAGCGCAAAACTTTCCGTCGTATCGGCCAACGGGAAGGAAGCCACCATCACGCTGCTTTCCGCCGGAGACTTTCTTGGGGAGGAAGCGATTGCCGCAGCGGGTGGGTTGCGGCTGGCGACAGCCAGCGCCGTTACAGCCTGTAGCGCGCTCAAAATCGAGCGGGAGGAAATGGTCCGAGTGATGCATGAGGAGCATGCGTTCTCCGACATGTTCCTGAAATTTCTGCTGGCGCGCAGTATGCGGACCCAGGCTGACCTTGTCGATCAATTGTTTAACTCCAGCGAAAAACGCTTTGCGAGAATCCTTCTGTTGATGGCGGAATTCGGCAAGCCGGGTGAGCCGGAAACGTTGATT
>JAJZCA010000387.1 GCA_021798735.1 Acidobacteriota bacterium
CGAAGTTCCTGCAAATGTTCCAGCAGGCTCATGCCGGGCAGTTCGGCTCGGTCGCCCACAGCGCTGCGGGCGCGATCCAGCAGATCAACCATGAGTGACGTCCGCTACCGCGGGTGCAGCATAGGATTCGGCGGGTTCGTGAGTGGGATTTGACTCAAGGTTCGGAGTAGCATCCGCCGATGCCGGAAAGGCCTCTGCCGATGTAACGGCGACGGGATCCGACGCTGCGTAGGGGTGCTCCGTCCGCGGCTCCGTTCCAGAAGCGGGTGTGATCGAAGGCGAGATCGGGTTGTTCTCCGCGATACTCTCGTCGTGCTTGATGTCTGCTGCCGCTTCCGACTCGGCAGGTTTTGGATTTTGACCGTTCAAATCTTGCGGGTTGACGGTGTCGATGTTCGGATACTGACCGACGGGAAGGGTTTCTTCCGGATCTGGCTGATTGAGCAATGGGGAGGGAAGTTCGTCGCTGGAAGATGATGCGGAATCGGCGGACTCCAGTTCTTTGCTGGGAGGAGCGATTGGGGTGCGATCGGACAATTCGGCTTGTCGCAGTTCTTCCTCAATCTGAAATTTGAATTCGTTGCTGGCGCGGCGGAATTCTCCGACCAATTTGCCCAATTGCCGCCCGATTTCAGGCAGTTTCTTGGGCCCAAAAATGATCAGGGCCAACACGAAGATAAAGACTGTATCGGGCAGACTCATCAAGTTCCATCATACTGAAGTCGCGCGCGGCGGAACAAACCTACATAAGAGGAACGCGCACCGGTTCCGTTCAGATGTCGAGCGGGTGAAATCGCCGATTCTGAAACTTAGCCAGGATAGGCACCACTGATGTAGCCCTCCAACTGCTCGATGGCATGGGCCTGGCCGGAAATCACCCACTTGACCAGGTCGCCGATCGAGATGACTCCCAGCACGTGCTCATCCTGACAGACGGGCAGGTGACGGAAATGGTGCTGCGTCATCAGCGTCATGCATTCGTCTACCGTATGTTGCGGAGTGACGAAGAATACCGGGCTGGTCATGATTTCGTGGACCTGGGTCTCTTTGGAGGAGTGGCCCATCAGGGCGACTTTGCGGGCGTAATCGCGCTCTGAAAGCATGCCCACCAGTTTGTTGTCGGAAAGTACCAGCAATGCGCCGATGTCGTTCGCCGCCATTTTTTCGACCGCTTCGTAGACCGACTGCTCCGGTGCAATTGAAAGAACGGTCCGTTGACTTTTGTTCCTTAGCACCAATCCAACCGTGTCGGAAATCTTCATCTGACTCCTCCTGAACCATGGCTGTTTCTTGCCGGTGCGCCGGTTCTGTGCCGGGCGGCGGGTGCCCTCGGTACAGAAATGCGTCCGTAGCCACTATATGCCATAAAGTTCGCGCCAGAACAGTCGCGGGCTGCCCCGTGGATTTTTTCAGGAGACAAAAAAACTGCCTTGGCGGGGGGGGGCTTTGGGCGGACATTCTGAAAACCAGTTCGACAACGAGGAGAAGCGGGCAACCTTGGATTCAGACGTATTACAATCTGATTAAAGGAATTTTCGATTGGGTTGAATCCGACGCCTGATTGAATACGTCCAATGTGTGTTGCAACAACCCCGTGGATTGGGTGGCGAGGCCGATGATGGCCGGACGTCGCAGTGAATCCACTGCAACAGGGAACAGAAATGCTTTCAACATCCCCGTTCCATTGCAAGTAAGGCATGGAACTGAAGGCGGAAATCACGTGGCTACGCTTGTCGAACCCGCTGTAACTATGCCAGTTGAATCCACGCAGGAAGCGTGTTCGCTGGACAACTATCTTGCGATGCCAGACCATACGATGGATGGTCGCATCGCCGCTGCCCGTGAACGCCTGGGCAAAGAGGCACTCATCCTGGGGCACCATTACCAGCGGGATGAGGTGATTCGCTTCGCCGACTACACCGGCGATTCCTACAAATTGTCGAAGATTGCCTCGGAATCCAACGGCCGCTACATCCTTTTTTGCGGCGTGCACTTCATGGCCGAAAGCGCCGACATTCTGGCGCAGCCGTGGCAGCAAACGGTGCTGCCGGACCTGAATGCAGGCTGTTCGATGGCCGACATGGCGGACATTTCTCAGGTGGAAGAATGCTGGGACAAACTGCACGCCTCCGGACTGGACGGGCCAGCGGCTGGCGGTCTGGTGCCGCTGACCTATATGAACTCGACTGCGGCGATCAAGGCATTTTGCGGGGAGCGCGGTGGGCTGGTATGCACTTCTTCGAATGCGAAAGCGGCCTTTGAGTGGGCCTTTGCACGGGGCAGCCGCATCCTTTTTCTGCCGGACCAGCACCTGGGGCGCAACACGGTCTATGCGATGGGAATTCCGCTATCCGAGACGGTGGTGTGGGACCCTTATCAGATCAACGGAGGTCTGACGCCGGAGCGTTTGCGGGCGGCGAAGGTAATTTTGTGGAAGGGGCATTGCTCCGTCCATCAGCGGTTTTTGCCGGAACATGCCGACAGGGTTCGTGCTGCCTATCCCGGAATTCATGTGATTGTGCATCCGGAATGCCGGTTGGAGGTTTGCCAGAAGGCGGACGCGATTGGCTCGACCGAGAGGCTGATCAAGATTATTGAAGAGGCGCCGGAAGGATCGATGTTTGCCGTGGGCACGGAGATTCATTTGGTGAACCGGCTGGGCAAGCGGTTTGCTCCCTTGGGAAAGAAAGTGATCACCCTCGACGAGTCTGGCTGCCTGTGCACGACCATGTTCCGGATCTCACCGCAACATCTGGCCTGGGCACTGGAAAATCTGGTGGAGGGCCGGGTGGTGAATCGCATCCGAGTCAGTGACGACGTCAAGCACTGGGCAGGCGTGGCGCTTGGCCGTATGCTGGAGATACGGGGGTAGCGAGTGAAGACTTTTTCTCTGGAAGAAGCGCAGACGCTGGTTCCGGTGCTGGAATCGCTGATGAAGAATGCGATGGAGGCCAAGCAAACGGCCGAATCCATTGCGCAGGAATTGCAGCAGTTGTCGCAACGCATATTTTTGAACGGCGGAACGCTGGTCCACATTGCCGCCGTGGCGCAACGGCGCGCCCTGCAGGATAAATCGGTGCAGCAGGTGAAGGACACTCTTGCGGAGATCGATTCAATCGGCGTGCAGGTGAAGGATCTGGACACCGGCCTGCTGGATTTTCCTTGCCGGCTGGGCGAGGAAATTGTGTTGCTGTGCTGGAAGATGGGCGAGAAAGAGATTCGCCAC
>JAJZCA010000388.1 GCA_021798735.1 Acidobacteriota bacterium
CGATCTCGGCCCCGCGGGTCGGTTTTCTTTTCTCGCTCCAGATGGATAGCTTCTTCCGCAGTTTGGTTTTCCGCTGGATTCTGTTCTACTTTCTCTTGTGTATCCCCGTCTCTTCACGCTTGGCCCGGTTACCGTCCCAACGTATGGCGTTTTTGCTGCCATCGCTTTACTTGCAGGCTTGGCTCTCGCCATGCGAACCGCTGCGCGCCTGCGAGTAAATCCGGACGCAGTATGGAACCTGGGCCTGGTTGCAGTTTTCGCCGCCGCGCTGGGTTCGAAGCTGCTGTTGGTCGCTGGTCACTCGCACGATTTTTTTTCATATCCGTTGCTGATGCTCAGCATCACGGTCCCGCGGACGATCGACTCTGTTCTCACGGAAATCGGCCTGGGCCTTTCTGCAGGCCTGCTCTACATGACATTGAAGCGAATGCCCTGGCTGGACACTTTCGATGCGGCAGCACCGGGGTGGGCGCTGGGCCAGGCGATTTTAGCGCTGGGCTGCTTCTTCGCTGGCTGCGATTATGGTCGCCCCACTTCCCTTCCAGTAGGCGTTGTTTTTCACAGCCGCTGGGCGGCACTCTGGAACGGCACTCCACTCAACGTCAAGCTCCAGCCGGTCCAACTCTATCTCTTCGCGGTGCAACTGGCGCTATGCCTGTTGCTCTTATGGCGGCTGCCAAAACGCCGTCAGGCCGGTGAATTGGCCGGTGCATGGATGTTAATGTCCGGCCTCACGGGATTCTTTCTCGACTTCCTTCTTGGCGACAATCGGCTGATGATTTTTTCCGGTGCGCTGTCTCTCACCCAGGCGATTGATTTTTGTCTGGTCGTGATCGGCGCGTTGATGTTGCTGGAGCACATACCGGCGCGATCGAGCGCATCGTGAAATCTACACGCGAATATGTCCCCGATGAAGGTCCATCCGACCCCTTGGACGATGCACTGGAAGAAACATCCCCGGAAGGTGGCATTAACACTCTGCGCGAATTTACCGTGAACGAGGTAAGCGTAGGGCGGCGGCTGGACCAGTTCCTGACCGTGTGCCTGCCTTCGACCAGCCGAGCAAGAGTGCAGCAGTTGATCGACCAGAACTGCGTCTCGATCCGGAGCATCGACGGCCTCACGCGAACTATGAAAGCCAGCGGTAAACTGCGCCCGGGCGACAAAGTGACCGTTCTGGGCGAAGCCGCCGTCCCTGCGCTTCACGCCGAAGCCGAGGACATTCCCCTCGACTTCATCTATGAAGACGCTTTTTTCGCTGTTATCGATAAACCTGCGGGCATGATGGTGCATGCCGGCTCCGGCGCCACCGACCGCGTACGTAACCGAGGCACTCTGGTGAATGCGTTGCTGCACCACATGGCGGCCCTGTCGGCAACGGGTGGCCCGTTGCGCCCAGGCATCGTACATCGACTCGATAAGCAGACCAGCGGTCTAATCGTCGTTGCCAAAGACGATTCCACCCATCGCAAACTCGCCAAGATGTTTGCGGAGCGTACCGTGCATAAAACCTACATCGCCCTCGTCCACGGAGCGGTGATTCTCGATCGCGGGACACTGAATACCTCGATCAGCCGTGACCAACAGCGGCGTACGCGCATGACGACACGTCGCATGGGAGGCCGTGCAGCCGTCTCACACTATCGCGCGCTGGAACGCTTTCAATCGCGTTATGGACATTTCACCCTCCTCGAAGTCGAGATCGAGACCGGACGGACGCATCAAATTCGTGTCCATCTGTCCTCGATTGGACATCCGGTTGTAGGCGACACCCTCTATGGAGCACCTCATAACATTCTTCCTCACTTGGAAGCCCCGGCCACTCGCCTTCAGAAGGCAGCCGCCCTGGAGCAAGCGATCTCTTTGGATCGCAATTTCCTGCATTCAGCGCGGCTGACTCTGACACATCCGGAGTCGGGGAAGCTTATGGAATTCGAAGCGCCCTTGCCGACAGATTTGCAGAGTTGGCTAACTCGGCTCAGGTCGCCGATCCAATGAGAATAACCCCCTTAACGCTGATAAACTGGGATGAATGACGGCCTGGAAAGACGAACAACTGAACTGTAGACGGCATAGGTCGTCGCTGGCTATCGCGGCGATTTTCCTCGCCATTCTTGTAGGAACACAGATCCACGCTCAAGCGCAAAGCTATACGGATCGAGCGCCTCAGACTGCAAAACAGACGAGGCCAGCGCCTGCGGAGGCTTCTGGAAATTCGTCGGCGAACTCAGCCCAGCCCGCGACCGGTACCCAGCAAAATGGCGCCTACACAATCACGACCGTCGTGAATGAGGTGAATCTCATTTTCACCGTGACCGACAAGCATGGCCATTTCATTCGCAATTTGACCGAGAACGATTTTTCTTTGCTTGACAACCATATGGCGCCGGCGGAAGTCTACAGCTTTACGCAGCAGACCAACCTGCCCCTCCGCGTTGGACTCATGATTGACACCAGCAGTTCCATTCGTTCGCGTTTTCGGTTTGAACAAAATGCAGCCATCGAATTTCTTTTGTCGGTCCTGAGACCTCAGGTCGATAAGGCATTCGTGATGGGCTTCGATGTAACTCCGGACGTCACCCAGGGATACACGAACAACGGCGATCTACTGGCTGCCGGCATCCGCAAGCTTTCCCCAGGCGGCGGCACCGCCTTGTACGACGCGACGTATACGGCTTGCCGTGACCAGATGCTTCCGCTCGCCCGCGCTGGAGCGCTCCGCAAGACCCTTATTCTGCTTTCCGACGGCGAGGACGATCAGAGCCACGCTACGCTGGACGATGCCGTTAAGATGTGCCAGCGTGCCTCGACTGCAATTTACACAATCAGCACCAACGACAGTCCCAGCCGCGACCGCGGCGATGACATTCTGAAAGCAATGGCCGTGGCCACCGGCGGCCGTGCCTTTAATCCTTTTCGCATGGAAAATGTAGCGGCGGCGTTCCAGGGCATTCAGGAAGAGCTGCGCAGCCAATACTCCCTTGTCTACAAACCTGCGGACTTTCAAGCAGACGGCGCTTTCCGTCCGATTTACCTCACTACATACGATCACAACTACAAGGTGAGTGCCGAAAAGGGATACTTCGCTCCCAGCACACCTAACTAGCCTTAATACAGTTCACTTAGTAAAATCTGCGGCATTCTGTATGGGACAAGGACAGGAGGCTACAGGTGGCGCGAACGGTTGCGGAACTTCCCCCGGGTGCCCG
>JAJZCA010000389.1 GCA_021798735.1 Acidobacteriota bacterium
TCAAAGGCCGTATACATTTGCGCAGACCAACCTGTCACCTTCATTTTTCGCTTGCATTCACGCGGCGGACCATACATTCGCTCAGGATAAACTCCGCAAAGAATCCAGGGTGTGACAGCAGCGCGGATGGGGCGGAGACTCTCTCTGGATTCTTCACTCGGTCGCGTCGCCCAAACGACCGCCCCCCCGTTCAGAATGACTACCTTTCCGATACGACGGCACCAACTGTAAATCTGCTTTAAGGTTGTGTGGGCCGCAGCTTCATCTGGACTGCGTGGTTTCCAATTCAGGCGGCGGCGCGAACCCAAATTCTTTGTCGATCGCCTCCGCGATTCCGAGGACAATTTCATCCTCGAAGGGGCGTCCCGCTACTTGCACGCCGATCGGCAATCCTTCTAGGGAACTGCCGACGGGAACGACGGCTGCCGGCGCTCCCAGCAAGTTGAACCATTGGGTGTAGCGCATGGCATCGAGATAGTCGACCTGCTGACCGTCGACGATCCACGAGCGCTCGCCATGACGAAAGGCAGGAATGGCGCACACGGGACAAAGCAGCACGGGAAACGATTGCATCTCGCGCAGCAACCGGCTTCGAACCAGGTCGAGATCCGCCCACGCTTGCAGCAATTCCTCTCCGCCCAGCGGCGGTTCCCGATGCGCGATGGAAAGAAAGTCGAGCAGCACCGGACTGAGTTCCTCGCGGTGGCCAGCGACAATGGACTCGACAAACATGGCGCCGCAGCGGACGAAGAATTTCCACCAGAGTTTTCGCGCGTCTTCCAATGCGTTGGGGCGAAATGGCGCGACAGAAAATCCTTGCTCTTGCAAAGCGCGAACCGCCGCATGGACGGCGAGACGCGTTTCGGGCGTGACGGGCACAAGGCCGTCGTCTTCAAAATAGCCGATGGGGATTTGCTTCAATTCGCTTCTGCTGATCGGCCGCAGCGCGACTGGCGGGCTGACGGGGTCGGTCGCATCGGGAGCGCAGAGCGTTTCGAACAGGAGGCGGACATCCTGCATGGTGCGAGCCATGGGGCCGATGGCGCCGAGAATGGAAAACGGCCCGATACAAGGCGGCACATGGCCCGTCGCGGGGATGCGCCCCGGCGTCGGTTTCAGGCTGCAGATGCCTGTGAAGTGCGCGGGCGTGCGGACCGATCCACCGCTATCGCTGCCAAGGCCGGCCGCCGACATACCGGAGGCGATCGCCGCGGATTCACCACCACTGGATCCTCCGGGTGTGAAGGCGAGATTCCATGGATTGCAAGTTTGCCCGTGGAGGCGATTGTCGGTCTCATACGCCATCAGAAATTCCGGACAATTCGTTGTCCCCAGAATGTTTGCGCCAGCCTGTCGTATGCGGGAGACTACGACTGCAGCTATCTCCGCCACGATGCCGCGCCGCAACAGGCTGCCGACTTCGCACGGAAGCCCAGCGGTCGCGATGGAAGACTTGATTGTCACCGGCAGTCCGTACAGAGGGCCGCGCGGGCCGGTTGCGCTCATCAACGCGTGACCCTGTGCCCGGATTCGGTCTGCATCGAACTGGCTGAAGTTGACGATTGCATTCATCTGCGGATTCAGCCGGTTGATTTCACGAATGTATTCCTCGGCCAACTCCACCGGCGAGATTTTTTCTGCACGAAGCAACGCAAGCTGTTCCGTCGCGGACAGCAGTGTGAGCTGGCTCAATTGGCACCCTGAGTAACTGAGGTGGGTGACACGCCGTGAGCCGCCGGAAGGGGGTCGATGGGCGCCTGGTTTACGGGCACGTAGTTGAAGCGGTATTCCTGCGGGCTTTCGCCGGAGTTGAACCGGTCATTCCATTGCAGGCGGTATCGCAGTGCCGCAGGGTTCATCGGATACGATACCGGGCTCGAATACGGGTAGGACTTCATCCCGTGGAATGGCATCTCATTCACCGTGAATGGCGATGCCTCATAGAAATCCATGTCCTTGACATAACCGTTGGCATAGAAGAAGTAGTCGCGCTTCCAGTTGGCGGGCAGCGACGGCAGAGCGGCCGCGCTGAATTCCGCATCGATGTCTTCTCCGCTGCCGAAGATGACGAAGCGATTGTCGACGGACTTCAGCAGCGGCGTGACGTTGCCGTAGCGTGTATATTCTCCGCGTTCGCGGGCGAAGGGTCCGGTGGCGCTGATGCGGTCGTAGCGATAGGTCAGGTCTCCGGGGCTCTGCTTCTCGATCTGCTCCGGATAGCCGCGAAATTTCAGCGTCGAAAGCGCCAGCGGCAATTCCGTTCGATGGATTTCGGCGGATCGATCTGGTCCGTTGTCCACCAGAATCTGGTCCCAGTAAATTTGGAGATTGGTCACGATGCGCAGTCGTTGCGTTCCAGCGGGTAGTTTGCCGGTCAGGTCGACCGTGATCATCCGCGGCAGGCCCGCGGGAAAGCCCATGTCCGGCAGAATCGTTTTCCAGCTTCCGTTCGGCATCTGCGCTTGCAGTACGGGAGGCTCCGGCTTCAACCCGGCCTGCCAGGCCGCATACATCGACGACGCGCTGAAATATTCGACGTAGCCGTGCAACAGCAACAGCAATGGATGGTGCGCCGTCCACGGGCCGATGTCCAACGTAAGCGAGTGCGAATTGGCGAAGCCCGCAAAGGGAAGGTTGGTAAAGTCATGCACGTAGCGATGGTCGCGGTCGAGCAGGACACTACGAACATCTGCACCATGATCGTTCCATGCCGCCAGTACAGGCCGCGCCGCGCTGCTGACAATCGCTTTGCCTGAAGCAAATGGCGGCGCTTCGAGAAAGCGCTCGTTCGGATACACTGCAGTCCCGGCTGGGTGATCGATGGCGACCAGACGCAGCTGGTCGATGAAGTTGACCTCTTCCATCGGTTCGCCGAAACGCAGGCTCAGATAGCCATTGTGCGGCTTCAGTTGGTCCCCAGCCACTTTGATCCATTCTTCTGGATCGGGAATATTTCTGGAGGTCGGCGACACCCAGTGGCCGACCACTCCCGCGCCAATCACGTCCGTGACGAACTGATATTTCTTGCCGTCCCAGGCGAACAGCACGGGGCAGGAGCTTCCCCGGCGATCGATTTCATCGAGCGGCGTAAATTTGTCGGTGGGAACCTTGAGCTCATCCTGAAGAACTCCGGTGGGCCACAACATGCGCACGATGTCTACATGCGTGCGGCTGCCAAGACCAGCCAGAATCTCCGGC
>JAJZCA010000032.1 GCA_021798735.1 Acidobacteriota bacterium
CTCTGATTCGCAAAGGTTATCTGCCGCATCGTCTTCTCCACCTGACTACCATTTTATGCAAACAGTGCGCGGCTGCCAGACTTGTTCAGAGGTTCCTTAATGCTCGCGTGCCGCAACATTCACTGAGCGTCCTTCAGTGTCCCATGCTGCTGCATGTCGATTCCCAGCGGCATCACGCAGCGACTGACGAATATCAATGCAGGCCAGACGATTACGGTGCGCGAAGACACAGGCATCGTCCACGCCGAGCCGTTTCAGAAACGCGCTCTCTAAACGGCGGCCAATGTTGTCAGTTGCTGGCTGACGATTGCGCTTCCGCTTCTACCCCGCGGGCGCACTCGGCGCGATCTGTTGGGTTAGGACGGCGGCCTCGGCCTGCGCACGGCGCGCGATCAGCAGAAAGCACACAATCATGATTCCCAGCGCAGCAACAGGCACCAGCAAGCCGTCGCGCAACGAGCCGGTTTGCGTCGAAAGCCTGCCGGTCAGCCAGGGCAGCACCGACCCACCCATTCCAGCCACGCAGAAAAGCCATTTGGTCTGCGGCGACTCATGAGTAAGCACCAGAACGCGGGAGGCGCACAGCGGAAAAATGGGCGCCAATGCCAGGCCCGCACAAACCGCGGAAAGAAGAATGGCCACCGGGGAATGGTTCAGCAGAATCGAAATGACGCTGCAGCATGCCACGACCATCGCTGCCAGAAGCAGGCGCGACTCTGATACTCGCAGCAAAACGGCGTGCGCGATAAGTCGGCCGCACAGCAGCGCGAGCCAGAAACAGGACGTGATGAGTGCCGCCCACAGACCTCCGACAATGGGAAGACGATGCACGAACGTCATCATCCAGCCGCTCACAGAGACTTCGACACCGACGTACAGAAATGCGAGCAGCGAGAAACCTGCAATCAGGAGCCATGGCGTAGCTCCCTGGCTGACTCGCATGCGACGGATGCTATTTCCCAGCAGGCTGGCACGATAATGCCGGAGAATCAGGGCGATCGCCGCGAAGGCGACGGCGACGACAAAATAAATTTGTATGGGGTGCCAGTGGCGAACCCAGCGGGCGGCAATTTCCGGCGAGAGCGCTGCGCCCACGATCCAGGATGCGTTCAGTAGTGAAAGCGCAGCCCCTGGGCACTCAAAGACCGTGCCGCCAACCATGTTGATGGCAGTCATGGCCCAGCCCATGCCTATGCCAAAAAAGAAAAAGACGACAGCAGCGGCGTAGCCGTGCAGGGTTCCCAGGCCCAGGACAACGGCGCCTGCCACCATGACGAGATAACCACGTTGAAGGCTGCGGAACAAATCTTCGCGCACCAGCAAGGCACCCATAGAAGCGCCCGTAAATTGGCATGCAAAGAGGAATCCGGCTTGAGAGTCCGTGAGGTTCCAGACAGAGTGCAGTGCCGGAAGCAGGCAGCCTAACAAAGTGGTGCCGAAACCAGTGGCGGCAAAGGCAACGTGCAGCCACACGACGGAGATCAAGCGACGATCAGTCGTTGGCAAGGGCGGATGTCCGCTTCCTGGGCGCGGCGTGCCTGCTGTTGGCACCCTTTCTTGCCTTGCCGTATGAGGTAGGCGCACGGTTGGCCAGAGCGACCGCGCCGGTCGACTCGCGCACGGTGAGTTCGGGATAAATCATAATTTGCTCGCGGAATTTCTCCGTTCCATGCAGCCGACCCAGCAAATACTGGGAGGCCATCCAGCCCATTTCCCGTAATGGTTGCCGGACGGTTGTCAGGCTGGGGCTGATGAAGGCGGCCGCCTTGATATCGTCGAACCCGATGACCGATATGTCGGTGGGCACCCGCAGACCCGCATCCTGGAGCGCGCGCATGGCGCCCATGGCAGCCACGTCGTTAAAGGAAACCAGCGCCGTAAAGCGATGTTTACTGGTGAGCAGTTGTTGCACAACGGGATACCCCAAATCCGGCGTGGTGATGTCGCGTTCCAATTGAATCACCAACTCCGGCTTCACCTGCAGGCCGAGTTGCCGCGCCACCTTGATGATGCTTCGCCAGCGGTCGTCGGAGTCAGAACTGAAAGGCTGCCCACGCATGTACGCTAGTTCCCGATGCCCCAACGCATACAGATGGGTCAGTGCCAATTCAGCCGCATGGTCATGGTCGAGCACCAGGTTGGAGATGCCCTCCACGCGGGTGTGCCCGGCCACAGCGACGACGGGAACCGGAAGTTTGTGGTCCAACAAGGTGTCGATCGCGATCAAGCCTTCAGCGCCGCGGCTCACCAGCATGTTGCAGTATTCCTCGATCAGATCTTTGCGATGGCGATGATGCACGGTGAAGTAGAAATACCCTTTGCCGATGAGGCAATCCCCGATACCACTCATCACCTGGGTGTGATAGCCCTCGCCCAACTCGGGCACCAGGATGCCAACCGTGTGCGTCTTGCGGTTGCGCAGGGAACGCGCCAGCAGGTTGGGTTGATAGCCGAGTTTCTCAGCCGCCGCCTTGATGCGCTCACGCGTCGACGGTGGAATGGAGCGTCCAGGAACGTTGTTCAACACAACGGAGACGGTCGCGGGATTCAGGCCAAGATGCTCCGCCAACTGCTTCAGGCTGACAGGCTCGCCGGCCGAATTCCGATTCGATTTGCCGGCGCGGCCACGGTTAGTCGGCATCGGCGCCCACCTCGTATGAGACAGGCAGCCCAACTGTCATCACCCGACCTCCTCCACGTTTCGTAAAACGAACGTAACTCATCCTGAAATTCCTCAATGACTGCCTGCAAGGCCAAGGGCGCCCCGAAGCGGAAACATGAGCCATTTTATGCACACCCTCGAAACAAAACGCGAGACCTCCGCAAGTTGCGGCACATGCTGCCCGAATCGATACGAGCGCGCCAAGTAAGGGGACGCCTTTTCCACCGATAGGAATATCGTACCCGCTGTGGATGCGCCAACAAGCTGTAGACAAACGATTGACTGTAAGCCTACAGCAGAATTTAATCATTGACAAAATAATAATGCTGAGCGTTTAATGGGTCGCGGTTACAAAGCCTGCTGTTCCGATGCGCCAAGGCAAACGGTTGTCTAGAGGACATTGGAATTACAGCAGGAATCGTTGGCAACCAAGACGATGAGTAGGATATGGCATTCTGCCATGAAAGAGCGCGAAGCCGAAGTCGGAATTTTAAGGAGGCAGTTTATGGAAAAGTTATTTCGTGGCACAGCTCGGCTGGTCTTGCCGCTATGTTTCACTCTGTGCGGGGCCGGTATCGGCCTGGCGCAGAACACAAATTCCGGCGATATCCGCGGTACGGTGACAGATGCCACCGGGGCCGTAATGCCGGGCGTGACGGTCACCTTAGATGACGTCGATAAGAACGTTACCCACACCTATGTGACCGACGGCGCCGGGTTGTACGATACTGGCTCCATCGTTCCCGACCACTACACGGTGACCTTCACCAAGCCGGGTTTCACCACCTATGTGCGTGGCCCAATCACCCTTCAGGTCGGCATCTCGACCGTCAACGGGCATCTGACTGTGGGAGCCACTACGCAGACCGTAACGGTAAACACCGACATCCCGCTTCTCGATACGGAAAGCGGCTCGCAATCGACGACACTGACGTCAAAAACCATGTTGCAGTTGCCGCAGGTTGGTGCGGACTGGGAGAACTTTGTAATTCTTCTGCCGGGCACGTCCGGCACTCCCGAGAATGCCTCGAACCCTCTGAATCCAGGTCAAGTCGCATCAATGGATGGGAACCTGCCCTACAACAGCATGCTGGCGGACGGCGCGACCACGACATTGCCCATGAGCCAGAATTCCGACGTCATGGTGTTTGAGACTGTGTCGGAGGTGAAAATCAGCGACTCCGCTTTCTCCGCCCAGTATGGCATCGGCGGGGCCATCTTCAACCAGATCAGCAAGGGCGGAACGGACCAGTTCCACGGCGTGGGGTATGAATACTTTCAGAACAATGCCTTGAACGCCAATCCCTATGCTTTCGGCGCGAAGGGTGCTACGGTCCCAATCCTGCGTTACAACAACTTTGGCTTCTCGGTCGGTGGCCCTATCTTGAAGAAGCGAATGTTCTTCTACTTCAATTATGACAAGACCATCGACTACGGCGGCGCTTCCAACGGGTTCATCAACATTCCGACGGCGGCGATGCAAAGCGGCGACTTCACTGGGTTGCCAACGATCTACGATCCGACGACCCAGACGGTCACCATGACGGCCAACGGCCCAGTTGTTACCAGGAAATCGTTCGCGGAGGAGTATGGGAACGGCAACAAAATTCCCGCGAGCATGATCGATCCCGTGGCCAAAGCCCTACAGGCCTACTATCCCAAGCCCAACCAGACGGGAACGGTAGTCAACGGATTCGTCCAGAACAACTATTTCTACAACGTGCCGAGTTCCAATCCGTTTACAAAATATTTTGGACGCCTGGATTACGACGTCACTTCGCATAACCGGATTACGGCTTCCGAAACCGAGAGCGACAATCCCGCCACCTATTTGAACCAGGGCCTTTGTCCGATCAACTGCCAGCACGGCGATGTCAGCCGCGACAATGCGCAGATTTCCGATGTCTGGACCATTCGCCCAGATCTGATCAATGAAGCCCGCATTGGGTTTACCGACCAATTGAATTTCTTTACGCCATATTCGATTAACGAAGGCTATCCGGCCAAGCTGGGATGGCAGTTTGCCAAAGCCGACGTTTTTCCGAACATCGGTCTCACTGACGAATATGGCTTTTCATCGTCGACCAACGCGGTCTACAAGGAATTTGTCTTTGACCCCTCCGACGTGGTCACGCTGATTCATGGCCGGCATGTTCTCCACTTCGGCGGCGAAATTTTGATCAACCGGGCCGATTCCACAGCCTGGGGCAACATCAACGCCGGCAGCATGAACTATACGGGCGCCTATACATCCTCCAATGGAACTCCGGGCGCATCCACAGGTGGCATTGACTACGCCGACTTCCTGCTGGGACAGACGAACAATTGGAACGCACAAGTCACTCCAGAATTCGGAGGCAGATGGAAGAGTCCCCAGGCGTTCGTCCAGGACGACATAAAAGTACGTCCCAATCTGACTGTCAACATCGGTTTGCGCTATGAAATTGAGACCGGCTGGTCGGAAGTCAAGGGGAATGAGGCCGTTTTCGATCCAACCATCTACAACTCCGGCTCCCAGAGCTACGGCGCCATGTGGTACGGGACCAGTGCCAACCAGAACAATTTAACATTGATAAACGATCACAGCAGCCGGAAATCGTTGCAGGCCCCCGTATATAGCATCTTCCTGCCGCGGCTTGGCTTCTCCTATCTTATTCGTCCCAATACGACCATTCGGGGTGGGTTCGGTATCTATGCGGATAGCTGGAGCGAAGACACCTATGGCGGCGGGATGGGAAATGCATTTGGGAGCAGCGGCAACGACAGCGATCAAACCAGCGGCGTTTGCCCGATTGTGCAGCTTAGCGGAACGGGCGACACGCCGGACACGGTAGACCCGGGCTGCGCGGCCATAAACACAACAAGCATCAACTCAAAGTATTTGAATTCTCCAACGCTTCCAACGTCCCGCAATGGACAAGGTGTGACCTATAACCAATATCACACGCCCGTCCCTACCAACTATCAATGGAACTTGACCGTGCAGCGCGAGTTGAGCCCCAATATTATTGCCGAGATTTCCTACGTCGGCAATAAGGGCACGAACTTGCAATACCCTGGGGACGTCAACCAAGTACCTGAGAACCTTCTCAGCGCCACCGATGCCTCTTATATTCCTGGCACCAGTACTCCCACCAATCCCAATGGCACTCCAACTGCCACCAATGGCTTGCCGTATCCGCAATACCAAGGCATAGGTGGGAGCTTTGATGTTGCCACCTCCAACTACAACGCTCTGCAGGCGACGATTCAGAAGCGTTTCACTTCAGGTCTTGAATTTAACTTCAACTATACTTGGTCTCATTTCAACGACGAACAGGACTCCTCCGGTTGGGGAAGCCGCGAAGGATACCAGCCCGTCCAGAACATGTACGTCCCACACTCGAACTATGGGCCTTCCAACTTCGATATACGGAATATGCTCAAGGGATCGGTGATCTATCAATTACCGGTGGGCAAAGGCCAACGATTCCTGAACAACAGCCTCATTCTCGATGACATTATCGGCGGATGGCAGGCGTCGGCCACAGTAAATTATCAAAGCGGGAACCCGTTTACTGTGACGACGGCGCAGTACAACTCTTCATTCAACCAGTCTGGAGAGTACTCGCAGTATCCAAATACTATTGGCGATCCCCACTCCGGCCCGCACGGCACCATCAAGGAGTGGTTCAACAATGCAGCCTTTGCCGTACCGGCGCCCGCCACCTACGGCAATACCCATAGAAATAGCCTATATGGTCCGGATCTGAATGACATCAACTTCTCCCTGGGCAAGAACTTTATACTCTGGCCGGCACGGGGACTTGCATTGCAGATCCGTGCCGATGCAACCAATGTGTTGAACCATCCCAGCTTTGGGCAGCCCAACACGAACATTGGTCCGGGATATATATCGAATATCACTGGAGTTACTGTCGGTGGCCGTGCCATGCAACTCTACGGTCGCATATCCTTCTAAAGTCAGCACACCTGCAACTGGAAAGGACGGCGATTTTCGCCGTCCTTTCCGGTTGCAGCGATCAAGCGGAGGGCCGATAAACGGCAATGCCGCCATCGCAGACCGCTGCTTCATCGCCGGCCAGAAATTTTCTGAGAATGACCGCAGGCCCCATCTTGGCCAAAGCATCATGGCCGCGTGGGCAAAGTAGGAGATTGTTTTGGCCCGATGGAAGCAACCAGACCATCGCCGTCCTTCACGCCGGAAACTTTTTTACTTCGTCATGGAAGGCAAAGATGCCGCTCGGATGAATTACATCCATCCTAAGTGTGCTGAATTGCACATTGCAGCATTGGAACTGGAACGTCGGCTGAGTGGAACAATGACGTGCCAGAAAGTTTTTCCAGGAAAAGCAGGTCTACAATTCATAATGCCCGAACGGGCAAGTATGGGAGGCTGTTATGAAACCGAAATCGATCGTACATTCGTTGTTCGCACTGTTGGCGCTTCTGCCGTTTGCGACTTGCACTTCGATGGCACAAACCGCGACGGTCTGGTTGACAACTCCAGATAAGTCGTCCCTGGTCGCTCAACAGCCTAATGTTCTGCATTTCTCTGCAACGAAGAACGACCAGCCTACCATCGCGGTAAACGACACCACGAAATTCCAGTCGATCGACGGATTCGGATTTGCTTTGACCGGCGGCAGCGCGCAGTTGCTGATGCACATGTCAGCTCCAGCGAGAACTTCTCTCCTGAAACAACTTTTCTCGACCGATGGCGATGGAATCGGCGTCAGCTATCTTCGGGTGAGCATCGGTTCCTCCGACATGAATGCGAATGTGTATTCCTACGACGATATGGCGGCGGGCGAAACCGACCCCACGCTGGCAAAGTTCAGCCTCGCGCCTGACGAAGTCGATGTGATTCCAGCGCTGAAAGAAATTCTGGCGATCAATCCGAAGATCAAAATCCTTGGGTCGCCGTGGTCGGCTCCAGCATGGATGAAGACGAATGACAAGTCCAAGGGAGGCACGCTGAAGCCCGAATACTATAAAGCTTACGCGAAGTATTTTGTGAAGTATGTAGAAGGCATGAAGGCTGCGGGAATCACGATTGACGCGATCACGGTGCAGAACGAACCGCTAAATCCGAAAAATACTCCTAGCATGGTGATGTTTGCCAAGCAGGAAGACAACTTCATTAAGGATGCGCTAGGGCCCGCCTTCAAAAAAGCGCATATCCGCACGAAGATCCTGGTCTATGACCACAATCCCGACGTCACCTCGTACGCGCTGTCGATTTTGAAAGATCCCGACGCCAGCAAGTATGTCGACGGATCGGCCTGGCATTTATACGGCGGAGGAATCTCCGCTTTGACGGCAGTGCATGACGCCTTTCCCGACAAGAACATTTATTTCACAGAACAATCAATCACCGGGCGGCATCATGACAGGGGCATCGACATTTCAGAGCCTGTCAGCGATGTTGTGATCGGAGCTACCCGGAACTGGAGCAAAAACGTTCTCTTATGGAACCTGGCGGCCGATCCTGAAGACGGGCCGCACACCAACGACGGCGGATGCGGTTCCTGTTCGGGTGCAATCACTCTCGATGGCGACAACGCCACGCTGAATGTTGCCTATTACGTAATCGCGCAGGTTTCCAAATTCGTGCCGCCAGGTTCAGTTCGGGTCGACTCCAACGACGTTGAACAATTGGCGAACGTGGCATTCCGCACGCCGGACGGAAAAATGGTGCTGGTGGTCTCGAATACCGGAAATTTTCCGACGACGTTCAACGTCAGTTATCACGGTAAGGCGATGACGGCCTCCTTGCCGGACGGTGACGTAGCCACCTACATCTGGTAAGCGAAACCTGTATCTCACGCCAATTACTGCATCGATTCAGGGGAGTAGTCCATGAAAATTGGAACGATAAAATATGCTGGACTTCTGATTTTGGCATTGTGCTTCGCGATGCCGTCGTGGGCTGCTTCCTACTACCCCGTTCGCCTGGACGATCCGACTGCGGTCTACCTGACGCCGGACAAATTTCCTGTTCATGGAGATGGTATAGCGGACGACAGCGCGGCGATTCAGCAAGCCATCGATCAAGTTGAGGCCACGACGAAACAAGGCATCGTCTTTATTCCCTCGGGGCGATACCGGATCACTAAGACTATTTATGTTTGGCCGGCTGTGCGCGTCATTGGATATGGGCCAACGCGACCGGTGTTGGTGCTGAAAAAAAACACTCCCGGATTTCAGCAGGGCATCGGATACATGGTGATGTTTGCAGGCGGCAGGCATCCCTATGTTCACCGTGGGCCTTTCCCGGGAACGGTGCCGGCGACAGAAGTAGAAGACGCGAATCCCGGCACATTTTATTCCGCGATGAGTAACATCAATGTCGAAATTCAAGACGGCAATCCGGCTGCCGTCGGAGTTCGCTTCCACGTCGCACAGCATTGTTTCCTTACTCACATGGATTTCCATATTGGCTCCGGACTGGCGGCTCTCCACGACATTGGCAACGAGGCAGAAGACCTGCATTTCTACGGCGGCCAGTATGGAATTATGACGGAGATGCCATCCCCGGGCTGGCAGTTCACGTTGCTCGACTCAACGTTTGAGGGTCAGCGTGTTGCCGCCATCAAGGAACACGAAGCAGGTTTGACGCTAGACCATGATCAGTTTCGCAATGTGCCGACGGCCATCTCCATCGATCCTGGATATCCAGATGAGTTGTGGATGAAGAATTCCAGGTTTGAGGACATTGCTGGGCCGGCCGTGATCATAGGCAGCGAGAACAATCCGCGGACGGAAATCAATCTGGTGGGCATTCTCTGCAAACATGTGCCGGTATTCGCGCTGTTTCGGGAGAGCGGAAAAAAAGTCGCTGCCCCTGAGAATATCTATCGTGTCCAAGCCTTTTCCCATGGCCTCACGATTGCGGACTTGGGCGCGTCCGCAAAAATTGAGACGTCTTTCCAGACCGTGCCGCTGACCGCCTTGCCGTCTGTAGGATCGCCTGTCATTCGAAATCTTCCGCCACGCGATACGTGGGCGGACCTTCATGCTCTTGGAGCTAAAGGCGATGGGGTGACCGACGATACCGCCGTGATTCAACGAGCCATCGACGAGCATTCCACAATCTACATTCCGTCCGGACACTATGTGGTCAGTGACACCATTGTCCTGAAGCCAGACACCGTTCTGATTGGACTCCATCCCAGCACAACTCAGTTCGACTTGTCTGATGCCACTCCGGGATTTCAAGGCCCTGGCAACGTGAAGCCGCTGCTGGAAATACCTAAAGATGGCACCAACATCATCACGGGAATTGGAATCTATACCAACGGGATCAACGACCGGGCTGCGGGTGTGATGTGGATGGCTGGCGAAAATTCGCTCATGGACGATGTTCGTTTCCTGGGCGGCCACGGCACCAATCGCGCTGACGGAACGCGCATCAACCCGTACAACAACACGCATACCGCAGATCCAGACATTCATCGCCGGTGGGACGCTCAGTACCCCAGCCTATGGATCACAAATGGCGGTGGCGGCACCTTCGCCGATATCTGGACACCCGATACCTACGCCCAGGCCGGCATGTACATCTCGAATACTTCGACGCCGGGCCATGTCTATGAGCTCTCCAGCGAACATCATGTGCGGAATGAGATCGTGCTGCGCAATGTATCCAATTGGGAGATCGACGCTTTACAGACAGAAGAAGAGTGGGGAGAGGGTCCCTTTACTTTGCCCTTGGAGATTGACGGTTCCAGCAATATCACCATGGCAAACTTCCACTCCTATCGGGTCATCGCGAGCTATCAACCGTTCCCCTACGCGGTGCGTGTCGCTCGTTCCAGCAGTATCCAATTCAAAAATCTGCACGTGAATAGCAACAGCAAAGTGGCGTTCGACAATTCGGTGTTTGATCAGTCGTTTGACACGCAGGTTCGCTATAACGAGTTGGCCTCTCTTTCCATTTCAGGAAGAAAGCCCGTCCCGCGAAAACAGCAGCCTGCCCCGGTACTTGCGGAAGGAGCCAAGCTCGAAAAACTTTGCAGTGGCTTCTTTACCATTTCCGGAGCGGCAGTGGATGGGCAGGGGCGGCTCTATTTCATCGATACGCATTGGCAAAGAATCTATCGTTGGTCGCCCGAGACCCACGATTTAAAGATTCTCCGCGATAATTCCCTGCAGCCAACCCAACTTGCGTTCGACAAGTCGGGAAACCTAATTGTTGTTTCCTACGCGGGCAAGGGTACGGTCTACACTTTTCAGCCGAATGCTCTCGACGACCGGGTTACATTCATTCAGCCTGTCCCTGCGGCTCCGCGTCCTGGAATGACGCCAGTTCTTCCTGTCGATTATTGGGGCAGCCATGATTTCACCCAAGCCGTAACAGTTCCACGACAATATCAGTTCATTTCCACCGATCGCACCACCTTCATTCCTGCTGGCCAGGACTTTATCGACGGATCTCTCACCTGGGGCGTCAAAATGGCCGATCTTCTGCGCGCTTTCAATCTGGCGAAAACTATTCCAGGGCATACCTTCTATATCAGTGAGGAATCCGAACAGAAAACGTACTCCGCAAATGTAAATCAGCAAGGCACACTTTCCAATTTGATGCTCTTTACCGAACAAGGTGGGGAGAGTGTGACCCAAGACAGCAAGGGAAATGTCTATCTGGCGGCTGGCAACATATTTATCTATGACCCTACCGGCAAACAGATTGGCACAATCGATGTTCCAGAGCGTCCGATTGACCTGATATTCGGCGGCCAGGATGGCAAGACGCTCTTTGTTCTGACACACAGTTCCGTGTACGCGGTGAGAACTCGCTTCTAGAGTAGTGCGTCGTAAGTACTGATGTTTATGTTTGGGATGCGTCCATACTGCGGGACGATACACGGTACGCGAACGGCAGCCGCGGTTGAACTGAACTCGGAACAGAGACAGACCCTGCAGCGAATGGCGCGGGTGCGCTCCGTGCCTGCGCGGCGTGTGGAGCGGGCGCGGATCGTGCTGCTGGCCGCGGACGGCCTGGAGAACCAGCAGATCGCCCAGCGGATGAGGATGACGCCGGAGAAAGCGGCGCGCTGGCGCTGGTGCAATCCACAGGACAGCCGGGCGAAGATGCGGCTTACCGTGTCGTCCTCGTCGCTCAGGGGCGCTTCGGTCACCGTCACGGCGGATCGTGCATGATGCTCGCCCGGTTCAGCGCAAACCCGTTCCCCAGTCCACCGTCCCTTGATGGAGTTCGATATTTCCGCAGCCGGATTGAGGTCCATTCGAGTCAAAATGGAAGCATCTGTGGGTATGGGAAAAGGCTGGATACACTAAGGAGCGGACAGAGGTTCCAGCAGGCCGCTGGCAGACCCAGGCCCCTTCTTACATGGTTGCCTGGTTCGCCGGATCGATAGGACGGGGCTTTCGACACTCGTACAGCGACCGTATGAATAAGTAAACCGCCCCAGGTCTCAAAAGCGAGACCTGGGGCACCCATAATCTTAGATTGAATTACATAATCACCAAGTCACGACACTAACGAGGGTGAAGTCATGAAATTATCGTCACGAAGACGGTTTCTACAACAATTAGGATTCGTTTCATCTGCGATCGGCACCGGCCAGATGCAACTCTTTGCAATTCCAGGTATGCCGGGAAGATTCGCATTGCTGCAGGCCACGGGCAAACCTCAATTCAAAAGCCCGAAGATCATTCGTTATGACGCGCAGTGCTTCACGATCAAAGGTCGCGATACGTTGATTTATAGCGCCTGTTTTCATTATCCCCGCACCCCCAAAGCGCTCTGGCGCGATCGGATGATGAAACTGAAGTTGGCCGGCTTCAACACTATTGAGACATATGTCTTCTGGAATTATCACGAGCCCGTCGAAGGCCAGGTGGACATGACGGAGTTGGAAGGCTTCATTCAATTGGTCCACGAAATGGGCTTGTGGATGATTGTTCGCGTGGGGCCTTACGTCTGCGCCGAATGGGATGCAGGAGGCTTCCCACACTGGATCATAGAGAAACAGTTCCCGCTGCGCAGCGACCAGCCCGAGAGCGTCAAGACCTCACAGGATTGGTATGACAAGGTCCTTCCAATCGTCCGGAAGAACATGATTACGGCAGACGGACCGATTGTCATGGTCCAGATCGAAAACGAATACGACTACTGGAAGCTGCCCAACCAGCAGAAGTTGGCGTACATCACGGCCCTGGCCCGGATGGTATGGAACGCGGGCATCGATATTCCGATCATTACAAACTGGGTGCGGCAAGCCAGAGAGAATTCGGACCCTGTCATGGCGCAGATCATGGATACCTGTGACTTCTACCCCCGCTGGAACGTTGTGAAAGAAGTTGTTCCCGGCCTTGCCAAGCTGAGAAAAGAAGAACCCTCATCTCCCGTCAGCATTGCGGAACTTCAAGGCGGCTGGTTCAGTCAGTTCGGAGGCAAGTTGTCGGTGGACCAGGATGGGATCGATGCCGCCCAACTGAACATGCTCACCAAAACCGTCATCGAACACGGGACCACCTACATGAGCTTTTATATGGGCCATGGCGGGACAAACTTCGATTGGGCGGCCCGTGGGCTGACGACCACATATGATTATGCGGCGCCCATCCGGGAACCCGGTGGCTTGTGGGAAAAATATTATGCGGCCCGGAAGATCGGAGCGTTCCTGGATAAGTTTGGGCCCTTAATGGCCCGTGCCCAGGAAGCCGAAGGGTCTGCCAACTCGTCCAATCCGAATGTATCACTCAGCCTTCGAACCAATGGGAAGAGCGGATTTCTCTTTGTACGCGAGAACGCCAATGCCACGCAACAATTCCAGATGAAATTTCTGGACCCGGGCAGCTCCGCGCGACGCACAATTGCGGTGCCGCGCCAAGGCAGCCTTACGATCGGTCCGCGCGGCATGAAAATGCTGGCAGTGCAGGTTCCGATCCCGGGTGGACAGGTCCGCTATTGCACCGCGGAAATCCTGAGTTATGGCACCAGCGGAGATCGCTCTTACATTGTTCTCTATGACGATCCGGGACAACTGGTGGAAATTGCGCTGGCTGCAAAGAAGAAGCCGTACATAGAAGGCGACGCAACCTATCAATACTATGACGCAGAGGATGAAACTGTAGTCATCGGTTTTCGTATGGGGCCCGACCTGAAAATATTTCTGCTGAACGGCACTCTGCAGATTCTGGCATTGCCGCGTGAACTGGCAGGCAGAACCTGGACAACGGATTTTCCTGCGGGAGCTGCTGCCGCAACGACTTCTTCAGATAGTCCCGTGATCACCGATAGCGCCTTGATGACCGCCAGCACTGCCACGAAAGATCGTGCAACTGTGGTGTTGGAGTATTCTCCCGGGGAGCATGAACTGACCACTCTCATGCCCATTGCGCCAGACCAATGCACAGTGGACGGAACCCCCGTGCAGTTCCACTATGACACTCATTGGCGAAGCACCCGATTGCACATCAGCACGCCTCCACTTCCCGTTCAACCCATCGTTCTGACGGAAGGGAAATTCTGGGTCGATACATTTGCACCTTCGACGGGCGAGTGGTTGCATACTAGCCCCGTCGCACTCGAAAAGCTGGGCCGGATTCCGTATGGATATGTGAAGTACCGCGCGACATTCAATCGTCAAGGCGAGAAAGAACTTTTTCTTGATACGTTCACGAAAGACGACAAACAAGTTTTCCTGAATGGGAAGCCCGTTCCCGCTCTGTCAAAACCTGCGAAATCCCTGGTGTTTCCGCTGCCCGGGGCTGCCAAGCCGGGAGCGAACCTGCTGGAAATTTCATATGAAGCCTTCGGCAGCGCAAACGGAGGTTTGGAGATGCAGGACTTGAAAGGGATTCAGTCCATTCGCATCGGCGATAGTCAGCAATCGAATCCAATTGACACATTTCAGATTCAAAGATTCCCGGCAGCGATGAAAGGCCAGGAAATTGATCCGGCCTACTCATCGGGCCCCTGGCAGCAAGGGAAATTGGAGCAATCGGCGGACGTACACGATCTTGTACCCGCGTTCACCTGGTTCCGCGCCACGTTTCCGCTGACCAACAGCCAGGAATGGTTTTCTCCTTTGAAAGTCACGATAGACGCTGATCGCGACGCACTCATGTATGTCAACGGAAAATTCATCGGATACTATCGCACGATTGGTCCGCAAGCGGATTTTTATCTTCCCGAGCCCTACCTTTATTTCAACGGAAACCAGCAGAACATTTTGACGGTTGTGCTTGCTTACACGGAAGGCTTGCATTCTCTGAAAAAACTCGTAGTCTCGCCCTACACCGAGTTTGCAACCCGCAAGACCCAAGTTGCATTTCACTGGAAGGTGTAATTCAACCGCGGTATGGAAACATCGGCAGACGGCGCGGTTCCTCAGTTCGGCCAGAGTGAAAAACCACCGCCTGAAGGCGGTGGCTGGGGTAACGGACTGTAAGTCCTGTTCCGGCCAGAGGCCGGCAAAATGCGTCCCGCACCAAGCGGGCTTCAAGAAGTAGATGGACTTAACCATCTACTCGAAAGTCTTCATCCTGATTCTCGTTCTGATTCGCAATGTACTCGGCTAAGACCCCGTCGATCACATAGCCCGAGCTACTTGCAAAAAATATCCTCGTGCCCACAGCGTAAGCGTCGGGGTCTGGCCGTATAGACATGAGCGCATGCGTGGCCGACGATGGCTTTGTGAGCGATGCGATTGAAGTTGGTATGGATGGCGACCGGGCGAAGCGAGTTCATCGCACGGCGGCGAAGAAGCGTATGTGTATGGGCAACCACATCTATTCAGCAGTGCATGGCTGTGATGAACTGTAAGGTCTGTTCCAGCCGCGCGGTTGAAAATTACGGATGGTTGGCGACCCAGGCGGTAGGTGTAAGTTTGGCGAGGCGCTGGATGGATGTATTGGCGAGTCCGGGCAGGATGTCTCCCAGAGAGTCGCGCACCGGGACCTTCATGCGTCGGCAGCTTTCGATGACGGAGGGGATTGCGGCCACGCGCGGTCCGGCCTGTTGGCTGCCGATGTAGATCCAGTTCTTGCGGCCCGTGGCCACCGGGAGCATGGAGTTTTCGGCCAGGTTGTTGCTCAACTCCAGTTGAGGATGGTCCAGGAAGCACGTCCTGCAAGATGGAAACACTGCGTGAGGCGTATGCGCTGGCCAGCAAGAACAACGGCGCTCCGGAAGTTGACGGTGTGACGTTCGCGGTCATCGAAGCGCAAGGCGTGGAAAAGTTCCTTGAGCAGATACACGACGAACCGATGGATCGCACCCATGTGCCGCTACGAGCACGGCGGCGGGAGATACCGAAGGACGGAGGAAAAGTTCGCGTCCTGTCGATCCCCGCTATCCGTGACAGAGTGGTGCAATGCGCGCTCAAGCTCATAATGGAGCCGATCTTCGAGGCGGACTTGCAGCCGGGGTCGTACGGTTATCGTCCCAAGCGTACCGCGCATCTAGCGGTGCATCGCGTAGCAACGGCAATTGTTCAGTGCAAGACCCACATCATCGATTTGGATTTACGCGCATATTTCGATACTGTCAGACATCATTTGCTGCTTGAGAAAGTTGCGCGCCGGATCAACGATGACGAGGTGATGCGTCTGCTGAAGTTGATGCTTACGGCATCGGGCAAACAAGGCGTCCGCCGGGCGGTGTAATTTCGCCGCTGCTCAGTAACGTCTATCTCACCGAGGTGGATCGTATGCTGGAGCGAGCGAAAGAGACCACCCGCAACGGGAAGTACACCTACGTCGAGTATGTTCGTTTTGCTGACGATCTTGTCGTGCTGATCGATGCTCATCCGCGCAATGCGTGGCTGCTGGGGGCGGTGAACAAACGACTTCGAGAATAGTTTGCCAAACTACAAGTCGAGATCAATGAAGAGAAGAGTCACATCGTGGAGTTGGAACGTGGGGAAAGCTTCGGCTTTCTCGGGTTTGATTTCCGACGCCTGCGCAGTATCGGCAGGCAGGTGTGGCGAGCGCACTACACGCCGAAGCTGAAGAAGCGTACGGCGCTGCTGCGTAAGCTCAAGGATGTCTTTCGGCGATTCCAATCCCAGCTTGTGGACCGGGTGGTGCAACTGATCAATCCGGTGCTTCGGGGCTGGGTGAACTACTTCGCCGTGGGGCATTCCAGCGAGTGCTTCAGCTTCATCAAAGACTGGGTGGAAAAGAAGATCCGGCGTCATATGGGGCGATCCCGGAACCGACGGGGATTCGGCTGGAAAAGGTGGAGTAGGCGCTGGTTTTACGAGGATCTGAAGCTATTCGATGGCTACAGGATCCGACGGTTGTCAACGCCGAAAGTGCTCCCAGCATGATAGGTCTCATAACCCTAGATGTGAAGCAAACAGGAAAGCGCAGTGCGGGAAATCCGCACGCTGCGTTTGACGTGGCGGGAGCTGGAAACGTAACCATGGTTGTCGGAATGCGGTCCAAAGCGAAAGCGATGGAATTACCACCGACACCTACCGTGCGCGCCTGCTCTCGACCCTACCGGGGAGGAGAGACAGGGAAATAGTTCGACTACGCCCTGTCTCTTACTCCACTCCGGCTATGCGAGGAGTTCGTCTTTTTAGAAACACTCTTGTTCGGCTTGGCCAGGAACGATGTAAATCGGCGGAGGAATACAAGGCATGTAGTCAGAACCTAGGACATGAACAGGTTCTGACTACTTTTCTGAACTATGGCTCCGTGGCGTGTGACCGACAAGGTGAGATCATCCGGGGATTGACAGGCTCCAAGCAGCCCACGCAATCGAATGTTGAAGAAATCGCAGATGCAGTGTTCAAAAAAATTCAGAGTGCCGGAGCGAAGTCTCCAGCAACACTGTAAGCTGCTTCCACTATGCCGCCGATCCCCGGAAGGGCAGCACCTTGCCGCCACGTTGCGTCTGTTCGAGAAAATCCGCCCAGTCTTGCATCATTCTGGCGCGTGGCTCCAGATACAGCGCATGGTTGTATGCGGCGCTGACGGCATTGCGCGGCGCGTGGGCAAGCTGCAATTCAATGTGCTCGTGCGCGTAGCCTTGCTCGTGCAGGATCGTGGAAGCGAGTCCCCGGAAACCATGTCCAGTCATCCGGCCCTTGTATCCCATGCGCTCCAGTGCTTTCAGAATGGTGTTGTTACTCATGGGTTTCTTCGCGTTGCGGTCACCGGGGAAAAGCCATTCGCTTTCCCCGGTCAGAGCACGCTTGGCAATGTCCCGCGCACCGCGCTTTTCAATGGCCTTGGTCATCGCCACCAGTTCCGGCGCTTCAATTTCAGCAATGGGCCTCGCGTT
>JAJZCA010000033.1 GCA_021798735.1 Acidobacteriota bacterium
GGGAACCCCTGACCGAGTCGTTGTCGTGTTTACCGGCGAACATGCGGATTCGTTGCAATTGCCAGGTCGCGTCCTGTATCGATCTACCCATGTGGCGGTTGCTGAGGAAAACGCAGATGCAAAGAGTGCCAAGCTGGCGTGGTCAGGACGAGGGCTCGTTTTTCTGTGTGTGCAGGAGCCGTTGCGGCTATCTCCAGAAGGAGAATTTCCATCGGCCTTGCTGACCGATGCGCCGCGCCCGTTGACGCTAACCCTCGAAAGCTCGCATGGGCCGGTGAAGAGCCCATTCTTTTTGCAAAGTGCCAGCGCCCACCTGGAGCTGGCCGGTCACGAGAGCGAAACGATGCCGCTGACCCAGCAGGCAGATCCTAGCCGTTTCGCTGGCGAACTGCAAGCGCGCAGTGCCGGCGCGTTTCATGCGCGAGCTTATTTGGAGTCTCCGTATGGCGAGGTGGAAACGTACCTTGGCGATCTGACAGCGGTTGTCATGCCGGTCGCGATCCCGCAGCAGGTCTCTGCTGGAGTCTTCGATCCGTTGCCTCGGGATTGGTTTCAAAAGAAGCTGCCGATTCGATCGCTGCTGCCGGTGGGTACAGTGAACCTTCAGTTCTCTCCCCAAGGGATGGCGTATGGATTGGCGGACCGAATGCCCGGCAGCCTGCAAGTTGCACCCGGGCAGAGTTCGAGATTCAACATGATGCTCGAAGGCGATCCGGGCCAAGTGCATGTAGTGGACTACGTCGCCACGTGGAACGACGGGCAAACACAGGTCACGCGCCACGGAGCATTGCGGGTTGTCGCCCGTCAGATGTCGGCTGCGGAGCTGATCCGGACGAAATGGCCGTGGGCAGCGGCGACACTGTTGCTACTCTGCGCACTTGGTAGCGCAGTGTGGAGCTACTGGCCTCGCCCATTGCAGGCGGATTTAATCGTGCGACAGAACGGCACCCAAGTACTGCGGCTCCGGCTGCCGTCGCAATTGCGCACGCGCATGCTGCACGTTTCCGAGGGCCAGACTGGCAGCGATTCCGGACCGGGCCGGGCCGTCATCGCCGGTCCTCAATCGCGAGAATTGCTTTCGCTTCAAAGTACACGCAGGCACGGCAGGTGGACGATCGTAGCTCGTCCACGCGCGGCACATGCTCCTGCGCCCCAGACCCACAAGTCGGCGGAGATCGATTTACGGGCCATCCATGTTCCCGTCTTTGCTACCGAAGACGGAACGATACAGATCAACGTGCTCTACAGCTAGATCAACGAACAGAAGGTACAACATGCTTCACCGTACATTGCTCATCGGCCTTGGTGGAACTGGAATCGACTTGCTGCGCAAGTTCAAGACGCACTACGGCAAGTATTACGACAAGGAACAGAAATACATCCAGATTCTGGGGATTGACACAACCAATCAGCGGACGGACAGTTCCGATCCGTTCCTTGAGAACCATGAATTCCTGCACCTGGGGAACCCCGTCATCACGTCGGCCAATGTGATGCAGTTCCGCAAACGGAACCAGTTTCGATGGCTGCCCGACGATCTTCCTGCGTTTTCCGTTGCCACGGGCGCCGGGATGCGGAGATTGGTCGGCCACGTCGCCTATTTCTGGCGTGGCGTCGATATCGCCGCGCATATTGAACGGGCGATGCACACATTGAACCATGCGGAAGTCAGCGGCGAGTTTGCCAATGTTGTCGACGGAGCCCAGACCCGCGTTTTCATTATCAGCTCCGTGTGCGGCGGCACCGGCACCGGCATGTTTTTAGACATTGCGTTTCTGGTGAATCACCTGTTCACCCGGCACAATTATGAGACCGTTCGCTTCGGCATGTTGTTTTTGCCGTCGACGTTTCGGCAACTGGGCCAAAGCGCGCAATATGCAACTCTTGAAGCGAATGGCTATGCGGCCTTGCAGGAATTGAATTACTACATGGCCGACTCATTTTCACAAACCACCCTTCCCTCCCCGGCAGACCAGGTGTCCGGAGAAATTCCCATTTGCCCCAGTCCGTTCGACATGTGTTTCATGTTGGGCGGCACCGACGAGATTGGCCGGCAATTGTCATCGTCGGAAGATTTGTATCAGCGGACTGCGGAGTTTCTCTTTTCAGCAGTCGCGATACCTCAGATACAGGAACACATCGTCGATTACCACGTCACCAATGCACGCCTCAGTTATGCGTCCTTTGGATCCTTTTCCGTTCCGCTGCCGAAGGCGCGTTATGTGGAGAAATATCTCCTCCACATTGGGCGCGAGCTGCTGGAGGACATTTTCGCTCCCATTCAATCAGGGTATGACACGCGAGCAAAAGATGTGCTGAGCGGCACCAGAATATCTGAGCTTAGGAATCTTGAGTCGCTGGCTTCGCTGCGCCAGCTTGAAAGCCTGATGCATGCCGAAGTATTTCTTCACGGCGAAGGCGGCGGCCAGCGACAAACGACGGACAACATCGTCAAGGAATATGAAATCTGGATGAACATACGTCCGCGGGTTGTGCAGCAGGCCACTGCGGAAATCACCTCCATCGTGGATTCTATCGAACGGGAAATTCTAGGAGAGCGCAAACGGCAGACTGCGCTGGACAAGGGGGTACTGGCGAGCCAGTTTGAAATTTGCAAGGCGGTCTTGATTCAGTTGCAGCAGGTGCTGGATACCGATGCGGTGGTTCCAGCGACATTGACGGAAGCAGAAGTATTGAAGACGTATCGCGAAGAACGATTTCTCGGAGGCAAATCGGCCAGCGAGCGCATGGCCGGTTTCCGTGAGCAACTGCCGCGGGCTGCACAATCGCAGATTGCGAGCGAACTTCGCGGACAAGTACGTTCCATGGTCGGCAAGCTGCGCACTCGATTCAGCGACGAAGCGTCCGCATTGGGAGCGCTGATCGCCAATGCGGACTTTATTGCGACCGAAGTACAGGCCAAAGCGGAACAATTTCTTTCCAACCGCCGCGCCGCCTCGCGCAGCGTCAACTTCTCCAACACAGGCATCGGCGCCGCCAACATCCCGCAGGACCAGTACCAGTTGGACCGGGTTGGGCTGTTGCAACGCTATCGCGCAAAATTTTCGCTGCAGGATGTGGTGGACGACGCGTGGAAATTTCAGGGCGACAACTTCATCGATAAGTTGCATGAAGAGACGTCGCACTATGTCTCCGAGCAGATCACACGCTCTCAATTGCTGGACGACGGACTGCTGCATAACGGCATGATGCAGGCCTGGTCGAACCTGAATCTTCAAAATGGACCGCGCCGGCACCAGGCTACGACGAACAATCTTTTCGCGCCCCGCGATCCTGAGCTGCGCAAACAGCTACAGCAGGTTTTCGACGAGTGGAAAGGATCGGAATCCTCCCCGCTTTGCAACATCAGCGATTCGGTCGACGATTCGGTGCTGTCGTTTATGCGCGTGATCGGGCGGTTTGGTCTGGCCGACATCCACGAGGTGCAAATGATGCGGCAAGCCTACGAGGCCAAGAGAAAAGACCCTGTCGAAAAAATGTTCCTCGATCTTCCGACCCACAAACGGCGCAGCATTGCCGGCGACGATGAGACGGAAGAACAGTGCAAGTGGTTCGGTCTGGCGACCATTCTTGGCCTGCTTCGGGACTTTGGGCAGGACCTGGAATTCAACGGAAAGCCGCTGCGGACACAGATTGCCGATCCGGTCGAACGACATTTGCATGCTCGCATGCGCATGGTCGATCCGGATTTCCAGGAGATCATCGAAAGAAAACGCGACAAAATGATTTTGGAGCTGGGAGGGAATCAGGGCTGGGCTCAATTCATTCACGATCAGGTGGAAAAATATTACCCGCGCAATGAATATCGCGATCTGGGCGAATATGAGCGCCAGCTATCCGAGGTCCGCGTCGAAATGATGTCGTATCTCCGGTCCCTCGGCGTACCGCAATATATGCGGGCTGGAGACTAAATTGATCCTACAGCCGACATTAGTATTGCTCTGCGGTCCCGGGGCGGAGCATCTGAAAGCACAGGTCATTCGCTGGATCAGCGAAGACGAGCGCAGGGCATTCTATTTTGCGCACATTAACGAAGCGGAAGAAATGGAACACACCATTCCTATCGCCGTGCATGAGTTGCGCTCGGCGAAATTGCTTTCCGAATTGATCCGCGGCAGCTATGTGCCGAAGAACTACAGGCTGCAGGAATTCCGCACCTTGATCGTCTGTCTATCGGAGGACCAGGACTGGATTCGAACCGCCCGTCGTCAGTTGGAAGTTTCGCTGGAGGCGACGCCGTTTCTGAATCGCATTTTCTGGGTGGTCTTGCTGGAGCAGCAGAAAGTTGAGAACTTGCAAGAGACCCAGCAAAAACTCTTTGCCGACTTCGGCGGGAACGAATCCGTAACCCTGTTTCATGTGCTTCCCTTCTGGCGCGGCAGCAATCTCGATCCCGACGATACTTCCGCAATCCTGGAACGGCTGACGATCCTGCTGTTGAAGTCGGACACAGAAGCGTCGTTACCCATGATCTCCGAGATTGCTCGCAACAAGAGTGGGTGGGCAATTGGAATTGAAGCGTACCGCTTAAAAGGTCACTCTGAAGCCGGAAAATGCGCGTTGTTTCTGGCCGCGCGTGAGCTGATTGCCCAATGTTTCACCGGCCAGCCGCTGAGCGCCCCGACGCTGGCCAATCTTGTGCGAGAAAAGATTCCCGACTTCGACAACCAGGCAGATCTGGATCCTTTCTCGCCTGAAGGATTGGAATTGGTGGGGCGCTATGTCCGGGATTATGTGCCGGAATTGTTGGACGCACTCGCGTCCCACAGTCCGGATGTGGAGAGTTGGCTGGATTGCCTGAAGTATCTGAAGCGTGAAACTGCCCGGCCCAAGCGACTTGGCCTGCTGGCGCCCGGCGGCACCACGCCGAACGGCAAACCGAAGCCGGCCTACTCCGGATTGAGCGTCCTGCTGATGACTGTTTCCGCAGCGGCATGTTATCTACTGTTCAAGCCTGCCGCCGCGCCAGTGGAGCAGATGCATCCGGCTCTGCCTGGATCGGCAAAGGCAAAGCAGGACCTACCGCATCACCCCGTTTTTGCCGCTGCCCTGGAACGCATCCTTGCCGACATCCAGCCGCTGCGTTATCCGGAATTGCTGCAGGATGCGTTGCCGGCTCCCGAGGTCGAGACGGCGATTCCTACGGACAGCGTTGAAACGGCAAAAGTGGACCGCAGCCTGATCGACGCAGCGCGAGACCTGCTATTGCAACGGACGTTTGCGCTCCCCTCTCTTCTCTCGTTTCAGTTTCTGACTGGAGAAATGGCGCCAGCATCCGCTATGACGAAGGTGCTTTCTGCCCAACAGGAGATGGAGCAAAAGCTGGAGGGCATGCTGATCGATCAGTGGCTGATAAAAATCCGCGAGTCGCGGCGCAGCGCCGGCGTTGACGGGGACAGCGGATGGCTCGACTACATGTTCGCGTCTCCCATTCCCAATCCCGTACATATGGAATGCGAAATCGCCGCCCATGAAAATCGGCCGCAGCAGCCGGGGTGGTTTCCGCAAAGCTGGCTGCACTATGTGCATGCAGTTGGCATTCGTTGACGTTGGCTGGACCGGATTGACGATGGGTGTATTCAAAGGGCGATAGAGTCATTCTGGATACTTCACTCCGTCGCCGCGGCGACCTCCGTTCAGAATGACGCCCCTCATTTCGACTGCAGTATCTGGTATTCGGCCCTAGCCCACCAGCAGAGGGATTAAGTCCAGCGGAGTATGCACCAGCACGTTCGGCGGCACAATCTCCAGCGTGTGCGGTGACAGGCCGAAGCTGCAGCCGATCGAAAATGTCCCCGCATTTTTCGCCACCAGAACATCCACGTCGGAATCGCCGACCATCACTGCCTGATGGGGTTCAACATTCGCTTCGCGGAGCAAGGTCTGCAATCCGAACGCATCCGGCTTTTTGGTGGGAAAGCTGTCGCCGCCATAGATGCGGAACATTCCCTCCGCCAGTTCCAGGGCTTCGCAAATGGCGCGCGACGGGCCCACCGGCTTGTTTGTCAGCACCGCGAGCAGCGGTTGTTCCGGATGATTGCGCAGTGCGTCCAGCAGCGGCAACATGCCGGGATAGACATAGGTGTTGTCCAACTTGTGTTCGCGATAATAAGCGAGAAAATATTTCACGGCGTCGTCCAGCAGCGCGGGATCGTCCGGGTCTCCCAGTGCGCGCCGCACCAGCATCCCGACTCCGTCGCCGATATAGCTGGCGATCACATCCTCCGGCAATTCTTGCCGGCGAAGGTAGCGCAGCATCGCATTCACGGAGTGCGTCAGGTCATCGCGCGAATCGATCAGGGTCCCGTCCAGGTCAAAGACAATCAGTCGAAAGGGCTCAGCAGGGAGTTTGCGGGGCTCATGAACCATATCTCTACTGTAAGCGAAATCGCGCGGCACAAATGCATCGGGGCTGCAGCGATGGCGATCCGCGCGCTGAGTTTCCGGAGAGAAAACCCGTTCGCAGCCCCTGCATCTACTCTCAGCATGCTTATTCGAACGTGATGTTTCCCGAACCCGTATATATCTGGACTGTCGGGCCGCCGCCATTCACGGGGCCTTTCAGGACGCCGTTGGTGATATGGCCGGAGAATGGGCTGGGCAAATTGGAATCGATCGTGCCTGAGCCGGCCTCCGCGTCCAGAGTATATTTCGCATTCGGGCCGACATGAAGTTGAATGGTTCCCGAGCCCGTCTCGATTTTCCAGTCGGCGCTAGGGTCGCCGCCGATGATCAAATTGCCGGAGCCCGAGTTGACTCGCATACCGCCGTGGAGGTTCGTGGTCGTAATGCTTCCTGAGCCAGTGTGTAACCTTGCTTCCGTCACTTCAGAGTCGCGGACCGATAGATTGCCGGATCCAGTGATGGCCATCAAGGCTCCATGTGCCCCTTGAATATCAATGGTGCCGGAGCGAGTCGCGAGTTTGGAATCTGGGCCAATGTTCGTCGCTATGATACTTCCGCTGCCCGTCGCCGCATGGACAAATCCTCCGATATTTTCCACATGCACGCTGCCCGGGCCGCTCACGGCCTCCACCGTGGAGCCTTTCGGGACCGTAATCTCATAGTCGATATCGATGCCGTGGGCCCTGGCGCCGCCGCATGTGTCCGCGTCGCCCACCTTGATTTCATTGCCAGTCTGGTGGATGGGAGGATTGGCGGCAATCTCCTTCATGTCTCCGGACATGCCGGTGGTATGCCAGTTGCTTTTATGCAGGTTGGCCGAGATTGCAACCTTGCTGCCTTCGACTCCGGCAACATGGATCGATCCGGAAGTGGTGCAGACGCTGAACGTCAGATTTCCGTTGACGGTCAGGGAGCGTTGGAATTCAGGCTCTGCCGCATAGCAAACGGTTGAGGCGAAAATAAGGCCGAAAATGGCCATAGTGAGTCGTGGAGCGTTCATGGGGGAATCCTCCGACGGAACGTAAGGTTAATGAGAATGTACTACCGGCAAGGCAAAGTTAGGAGAAATTCCTGCCTGAGGTTGCCGCGAAACTAACTCCACACGGAATACCGTGAAGAGGCGTCGTTGGCGGACGGTATTCCAACCCCGCACAGGTCACATAGCGCAGGTTGTGGCTGCATTTGCAGGCTTTCAACGAAACGCGATAGCCCCCGGTATGCATGATTTTGCTTTAGACTCGGAGGCGAATGCCAAGTTTGCCGCTATTTCGAGCTGCCGCCATCGTGGCGCTGATCCTGGCCAACGGATTTTTTGTCGCTGCGGAGTTTGCCATGATCTCTTTGCGGCGAACACGTGTGCAGCGGTTGATCGACGAGCAGCGCAACAGCGCCCGCATTGTCGCCGATTTACAGGCAAATTTAGATGAGCTTTTGCCTGCCGTACAACTGGGCGTGACACTGGCCAGTCTGACCCTGGGCTGGCTCGGCGAGCCATTTGTCGCACACTTTCTGCTGCCCTGGCTCTCTCTGTTGCCGCACGCGCATTTCTACGGCGGAATTGTGTCTGCAATATTGGCCTTCAGCCTGATTACCTATCTGGAAGTCATTTTTGGCGAATTGGTCCCCAAATCGATGGCGCTGCGCCAGGGCGAAAAAATGGCGTTGGCCATCGCCGGCCCCATTCACGTTTTTATGCGCGTCACGCGCCCTCTGGTTCGCTTGATGAATGCTTCTGCGGAGGTCGTGCTGCGTTTGTTCCGGCTCACCCGCGCACCCGAAGGCAGCGTCCATTCTCCAGAGGAGTTGAAGCTAATCGCCACAGATGCCCGGCGGATGGGTATGCTGCCGGAAAAGCAGGAGTCGATCATTCATCGCGTGCTCGATCTGGACACGATCAGCGTGCGCGAAATCATGACGCCGCGGCAGAAGATTTTCTCGCTGCCCGCCAATCTTCCCATTGCGGAGGCGAATGCTCGCATCACGCAGGTGCAGCGCTCGCGCGTGCCGGTGTACGATCCCACGCGGGGGCCGGAGCACATCATCGGCGTGGTCTATGCCAAGGACATGGCGCGACTGATGCATTTCCGCGCCATGATGCAGGCCACTCCTCCTGGAAGCGCGGTCAGCAGCGGCGAAAGCGAGATGCAGATCGGCCATCTGATGCACGATGTCATCATTGTTCCGGAGACGAAGGCGGTTTCCGATCTTCTGACGGAGTTTCAAACTCGCAGGCGGCACCTGGCCATTGTTGTGGACGAGTTCGGTTCCATTACCGGATTGGTGACCGTCGAAGACGCACTGGAGCAGATTGTCGGTGAGATGGAGAATGAGTTCGACGTACTCGATAGCTCCATGCAAAAACTCGGCTCAGGCACACTGGTGTTGCACGGAAGTGTTACCCTGCTGGATCTGGAAACGCAAATGGGCTGGGATCTTCCGCATGATGGCGGTGTGGAAACTCTGGCTGGATTTCTCTTGGTGCACATGCAGAAAATTCCAAAGGTGGGCGATTCTTTTGTGCATGATGGGCGAAAATTTACCGTAGCCTCCATGGAAGACCGTCGCATCACGCGTGTCCGCGTGGAGCCAGTCGCAGCGACCGCTACGGACCAGGAGCAACTGCCCACCCTTCAGGCGCAAGCCTCCTTGTACGACGGCCAAGAAACCGCGCTGGGCCCGCGGGCTGTCCTGAACTCCCACGCTGAACCGGGAAATCCCGGTGTCGCGAGCAGCGGAAAAGAACACGAAGGGAGCGGTTCCGCATGAAGGCAGCCTGGCGAACGGTCCTCAAGCGGCTTCTGCTGTTGCTTCCCGTGCTCTGGATTGTCGTTTCGCTCATTTTCTTTCTCATCCATCTGGTCCCCGGCGATCCAGTGGAGCAGATGTTAGGGGAGGGAGCGACCGCGTCCGATATTGGCGCCTTGCGTCACGCGTATGGCCTGGATGTTCCGCTTGGCACCCAATATGTCCGCTATTGGAATGGCGTGCTGCACGGCAGCCTGGGACAATCTCTTCGCTTCAACAGGCCGGTGACCGAGCTGATTTTGTCGCGGTATCCTTATACGCTGGAGCTTGCCATTCCGGCAATTTTGCTCGCCATCCTGCTGTCGTTTCCCGCCGGCATCGTGTCCGCGCGGTATCGGTCGAAGTGGCAGGATCAAAGCCTGGGCGTAATCAGTTTGTTCGGCGTATCGTTTCCAAGCTTTACGCTCGGGCCCATTTTGATTCTGGTTTTCGGAATTGTGTTGGGATGGCTGCCTGTCTCCGGCACCGGCTCGTGGCGCAATTTTATTTTGCCCACGCTCACCATGGGGTCCGCACTGGCTGCCATCCTGACGCGCATGGTTCGCACTTCCATGCTGGAGGAACTGGGCCAAGACTACATTCGCACCGCCCGTGCCAAAGGTCTTTCAGAGCGTGCGGTCGTATATCGTCACGCGCTGCCCAATGCGATGATTCCTTTGCTGACGGTCATTGGCCTGCAGTTCGGCGTGTTGCTGGCCGGCGCCATTGTGACCGAAACAATCTTCTCCTGGCCTGGAATCGGTCGGCTCACCATCTCGGCGATTTCCAATCGAGACTATCCCCTGGTGCAGGGCTGCATTCTGGCGATCGGTCTGACCTATGTGCTGGTGAACCTTCTCACCGATGCGCTCTACATCCTCGCCAATCCTCGTATCCGTCAGTAGGCTGATTTTTGTTGCAGAACGTAGTTCTGACGACAAATTTCTGCCGACAAATTTCGGTAGTGTCCTAACAGTGCGTTGCTGTGGGAATTTAGGTTTGCATTCGTCCAGCTAAGGCCTGAGATTTTTCTTTTCGCTCTTTGCTCTGCTGGTATTTGCCATAGACGAATACACCCGCAAGTGCGGTAAGGCTCGAAATGATCGCAGCTAGGCCGTCTGCACTCTTCCCGGTTGCGATGAGCCAAAAACCGCCTACAAGTGCAACAAGGCAAATAATGAAGGCAAAGATCGAACCCCGCTTTTGGCTTGCCACGTTTTCGGCAACAATCTGAGCCTCTAGCGATTCTCTATGGATACTTTGTCTTTCAGCCATCGCCATGATGCGCTCGGCCCCATTTGGGATCACCTCGTTATATTTAGCGAGGAGGGCTGGATGTGGAAGAGGGCCAGAGAATGAGACCGCTTGGTGGGTGACCGTCGCAATCGTGGTAGGAGGCGGAGGAGGATTTCCTTGTTGTCTATCTCGGCGATTTCTGCTCACGAAATATCACGCGGCATTGAGTTCTGATTCGTTCCGGATAGCATCGGCGATATCCTGGCCGACCACAAGCCAATCCGCAGCAATGGCCTTTTCATCCGCTTCTAAGGTCGTCACGCTAATGTTGTAATCGTCTAATACTCCCCAGAGATCAAGCGTGCGAGCGAACCCCGACGCGAAAGAGGGTTGTGCAAAGAGAAAATCTGTTCTAACTTTTTTCATAGTCTCCTCAGCTTCATAGGAAGCTGATTGATTCACCATTTTTGATGCGCGTAGACACAAAAAGTTTCCCGCGACAGAGAAACCGGAAATATCCCTACTTCAACTATCGTCAATAGATCAACTTAAGTCTACCAAAAATTCGATAAATCCTACGCCACGATATCTACGCCAAAAGTTCGCCTACATTCCATGCGTGGTCGCTAAGGCCAGTTTCCATCGCTGGCGTCACTCTGAGGCTCTTGTGAACACGGCAAAAATTGTAGGACGCAAACCACAGAAAATAGGTGGCTTGCAGATTCTCCCATTTCTTGCTGAATGACAGCGTAAGCCGGGTCATCCGACTGCAGACTGCGCAGAGTTAGGACAGTACCCAAATTTCCGGATGCAATCGCCGGTTGGTAGAACAATGGCATACTGGAGTGTTAGCACTGTCTCCGGAATCCAACTATCGACAGGCGTGAAAAGCCTTTTTTCACAAACCAACATTGGAATTCAGCGTTACAGGAGTGATGCATTGAGGCTGCCAAGGGTGAATGCCGTGCGACCCAGAATGTTACTGGCCGCCGTGCATGGCCATGCATTCTTCCATGCTGCGGGTCTGGCGATGACCACTGACTCCGGTGGTGGTGGCGGCTTTTTCGAGAAGCTTTTTACTTCTTCCACGAACATTTTTTCTCCCCAGTCGGTGCCTGCTCACGACATTTACCGGCTCTCGATGTTTGTGCTCATCATCACCGGTGCAATTTTCGCCATCGTTTTCGGACTGCTCCTGTACGTTGTCATTCGCTTTCGCTGGCGTCCCGGAGACGACGACACGGAACCGCCCCAGATTTACGGAAGCAACCAGATTGAACTGGCGTGGACAGTAATTCCTATCCTGATTGTGGTGGTGCTGTTCCTTTCCACCGTTCGCATTGTCTTTAGCATCCAGCACGCGCCGCACCCGGCGCAGGCTCTGGATGTCACCGTCACCGGCCATCAGTTCTGGTGGGAGTTTGCTTATCCGAAATATCACTTTGTGACGGCAAATGAACTGCACGTTCCGGTCAGCGACGATCCAAAACAGCCGATGCCGACCTTTATGAAACTTGTCACCGCGGATGTCGATCACAGTTTCTGGGTTCCGCGACTGGCCGGCAAGACGGACCTGATGGCCGGCCAGGTGAATGAAATGTGGATTCAGCCGGATGCGACCGGCGTCTATCTTGGCCAGTGCGCGCAGTTTTGCGGCGAGGAACATGCTCGGATGCTGATCCGCGTGTACGCGCAGACGCCCGCCGACTTTGAGAAATGGCTTGCCAATCAGGAGAAACCTGCCGCTCAAGACCCCAGTGTAGCCGCCGGGCGAGCGGTGTTCGAACAGAACGCCTGCATCAACTGCCACGCCATCCGCGGCACGGTGGCAAATGGCCGCTTCGGCCCAGACCTGACGCACCTGATGAGCCGCGACACCATTGCATCCGGCGCGTTGCCCAACACCCGCGGCAATCTGGAGGGTTGGATCAAAGACCCCAGCTATTACAAGCCCGGCTGTCTGATGCCGGCCATGAAACTGAGTGATAAGGACATTGCCTTGATCGCGTCCTATCTTATGACGCTGAAGTAAGCTGGTGAAAGTGAGAAACGCAAAGCATGGCTGATTCCGCCCCATTTTCAGGAGTGCTCGATCTAACTCCCAAGGCGAAGCATCCCCGGCTCTGGCTGGAGGTGATGCACGAGTGGATCGTGACCACCGATCACAAGAAAATCGGGCTCATGTACATCGCCTCCGCGCTGATGTTTTTCCTGATCGGCGGTGTAGAAATTCTCTTGATCCGCATCCAGCTTGCCAGGCCCGAGCTGACATTTCTCTCGCCGGAACACTTCAATCAGCTTTTTACGCTGCATGGCACCACCATGATCTTTTTCGTGGCCATGCCGATTCTGTTCGGGTTCGCGAACTACTTTGTGCCCTTGATGATCGGCGCTCGCGACATGGCATTCCCCCGCCTGAACGCCTTCAGCTTCTGGATATTTTTCTTTGGCGCGCTGTTGCTCTACTACAGCCTTATAGGAGGCCAGGGCCTCTACGGCGGTTCTGGAGTTCCTGACCAGGGCTGGTTTGCGTATGCGCCGCTGACCTCCGTTGCGTTTTCAAAAGGCCATGCTGCCGACTATTGGGCGCTGGGAATCTTTATCAGCGGTATTGGGACCATTGGCACATCGCTGAATATTGTTGCCACAACACTCTGCATGCGTTGCAAAGGGATGAAGCTGAACCGGATGCCGCTGTTCGTGTGGCTGATGCTGGTCACATCCGTGATGGCGCTCGGGGCCATTCCGCCGTTGTCCGCCGCGCAGATCATGCTGCTGATCGATCGTTTCCTGGGCGGCCATTTCTTCGATTCCCAGGCCGGCGGTTCCGCCGTTTTGTGGGCGCATTTCTTCTGGATCTTCGGCCATCCGGAAGTCTACATCCTGGTGCTGCCCGCCTTTGGGTTTGTCAACGAAATCATTCCCGTCTTCTCGCGCAAAGCCATCTTCGGATATCCGGCCATGGTGGCCGCGTCGGTCGGGATTGGATTTATCAGCTTCTCGGTATGGGCGCACCACATGTTCACCGTTGGCATGAGCGCCGCTGCCAACACTGCCTTTGTCCTTTCTACGATGATTATTTCCGTTCCCACTGGAATCAAAATCTTCAACTGGCTGGCGACCATGTGGGGCGGAAAAATTCACTTCACCGTTCCCATGCTGTTCTGCACGGCGTTCCTGTTTCAATTCACCCTCGGCGGCCTCACGGGAATCATGTTGTCGGTGGCGCCCTTCGACTGGCAATTGCACAACTCCTATTTTCTGATTGCCCATTTTCACTACGTCATTGTCGGCGGCATCGTTTTTGCCCTGTTTGCCGCGTTCTATTATTGGTTCCCGAAGATTACCGGCCGCATGATGAGTGAAAGGTTAGGGAAGTGGCACTTCTGGCTTTTCGTCCTCGGCTTTCAGATGACCTTCGACTTTATGCACATCGTCGGCCTGCTTGGGATGCCCCGCGAGATCTATACCTACGAGCCCGGTCATCACTGGGCCACGTGGAACATGGTCGTGACCCTTGGAGCTTTTATTCAGGCGATTGCCGTCCTTATCTTCGTCTATAACCTGGTGCACTCGCATTTTTACGGAGAACTTGCCGGCAACGATCCATGGGACGCGTGGACGCTGGAGTGGGCCACCACCTCACCGCCGCCCAGCTACAACTTCGCCGAAGATCCCATGGTGCGCAGCCGTCGCCCCTTGTGGGACCTGAAACATCCCGAAGACCCGGATTGGAAATATGAGCTTGAGACCGAGAATCGACTGGCGGCCCAAAAATGACGACGATTCCGTTCACCTTCGACGTGAAAGACGATCCCTGGGAGTTGCCGTACCGCGGCAGCGTGGGCATGTGGTGTTTGATCACTGCCGAATCCGCCATGTTCCTGATCTTTGTCGTGGCCTACATCTACTACATGGGGAAGAGTCTCAGCGGCCCCACCCCCAAGGAAATCCTCAAAGCCCCGATTTTTGGCACGATCTGTTTGCTCTCCAGCAGCCTGACCATTCACTTGTCCGTCGACGGCCTGAAAAAGCGGAGCCATTTTTCATTTATCGGCTGGCTTGCGGGCACAATTATGCTGGGAGTTATTTTCCTGTTCGGCACCGCCAAAGAGTGGCTTGATCTGATTTACAAGCAAAATTTCACCATCCACACCAGTCTGTTCGGCACCACCTTTTATTCACTCGTCGGGTTGCATGCTACCCACGTCCTGATTGGTCTTCTCATGCTCAGCGTAGTGCTTGTCCTAGGACTCTTTGGCTGGGTCGGCGAAGATCAAATCGACCATTTCCATACGCTCTCGATGTACTGGCACTTTGTCGACGCGGTATGGGTCGTTGTTCTGACTGTTGTATATGTCGTTGGAAGATGATGACGCGAGACTCCTTATGAATACCGAACCGAAGAACGGCAATTCATCCGTCCATGCGATTCACATGCCGGCCCCCACGGCATGGCCGTTTGTCTTGGCGATTGGGGTGACATTGCTGTTTGCCGGCCTGGTGACCGCCTGGGCCATCAGTGCCCTCGGTCTCGTCCTGATGGTGTTCGCCTCGGTCGGATGGTTTCGGAATGTTTTTCCGCACGAGCAGCACGAGTCTGTTTCGGTGACGACCGAAGTGGTCGAAATTAAAAGTTCGCGTGAACAAGTGGAACGTCTGCCCGTTGCCGCATCGCATCGCAGCTTCCTTCCGGTGGAGCGATATACGCTGGGTGCGGGAGTGCAGGGCGGCTTGGCGGGCGGGATTGCCATGATTGCCCCGGCCACGGTCTATGGACTGATCCGCTATCACAGCCTGTGGTACGCTCCCAACCTTCTGGCGGCAATGGCCATCCCCGAATGGGCGGAGAGGAGCACCGCATTTCTCAGTTCCTTCCACCTCGAAGGCTTGCTGGTGGCCGGGGTGGTGCATGTTCTGGCTTCGGTGCTGGTCGGGCTTCTCTATGGCGCCATTCTTCCCATGTTCCCGTGGGAGCCGATCGCCACTGCCGGATTTCTGGCGCCCATCTTCTGGAGCGGGCTTTTGTATGGAGGGTTAGCGGCTGTCAACCCGACCATGAACCAGCGGATCGATTGGCTCTGGTTTATTGCGTCCCAGATTGCCTTCGGCCTGGTCGCCGGTTTTGTCGTGAATCTGCATGTTCGCGTGCGCACTCCGCAGTTCCAGGCCCGGCCATTTGCAGAGCGCGCGGGTTTGATCTCGCCGGGAATGGAAGACGAAGCGCAGGATGAGGGCCATAACCAATGAAGGCACGGCTGCAAGCAGCGGGAGTCAGCATCGTCGCCGCCCTGCTCTTATTTGTAGCGGAGGGTTGCAGTCATCTGCCCGGCAAGCCGGGATTTCGTCCTGAAACCTTGCGTCCGGACCAGACGGTTGGCTTTGCCATTCTGTACAAAAACAATTGCTCTGCCTGTCATGGAGACCGGGGGTTGAACGGCCCGGCGCTGCCTCTCAACAATCCCGTGTATCTCGCCTGGGCGGGGCACGATCACATGGTTCCCATCGTTGCCAGCGGGGTGTCGCTTCAGTCCATGCATTCCTTTGCTCAATCCAGCGGCGGAATGTTGACCGACCAGCAGGTGGAAATCATTGTCAACGGGATGATCGCGCATTGGGGGAAGGCCGGCATTCTGAATGGGACCAATCCGCCCGGCTATACGGCGACAACGGCCCCGGATGTTGCAGACGGCAACACGGCATTCGAAACCCATTGCGCCCGCTGTCATGGAGCCGATGGGACTGGCGCGGCTGCGGCCGGTGCCGTCGCTAAGTCCGGGGTGGTCGGCTCCATCGTCGATCCAACCTATCTGTCGCTGATCGGCAACCAGGCATTGCGCGACATTGTGGTTGCCGGTCTTCCCGGGGAGGGAATGCCGGACTGGCGAGGCGATGCTTCCGGCAAGCCCATGACCGACAAGCAAGTCACCGACGTGGTTGCGTGGTTGGGATCGCACCGCGTCCAGTTTCCCGGCCAGCCATTTCCAGATTCGGCCCCGGCCGGTCAACATCCCGCGAAAGGGAACTAAAACCAACGAAGTGCCGCAACAGGAGTGACGGTGGAGGACCCTTTGAACCATTCGATCGATGACCCGGACAGCGACAATCCGCTGAATCAGCCGAGCGAACACTCGCGCAGAAAATTTCTTTTTAAAGTCGCCCTGCTGCTGAATGGTGCCGTGGGCGCGGTTTTGGCTGTGCCTGTTCTCGGCTATCTGTTCGGCCCATTCTTCAAGCGAAATGCAAGCTACAACAACTGGGTCTCCGTCGGGACCCTCGATCAGTTTCCACCGGGAGAAACGCGCCTCGGGAAATATCGCAATCCGATGGGCACGCCGGCGGATGGCCAGACACGCACGCTGCCTTGCTGGGTCCGCCATATTGCCGACAATCAGTTTCAGGTTTTTGCCATCAACTGTGCACACATGGACTGTCCAGTGCACTGGTTTCCGCAATCCAAGCTGTTCATGTGCCCCTGCCATGGCGGCGTGTATTACCAGGACGGCGCCGTTGCTGCCGGGCCTCCGCCGCGCGGCCTCTATCAGTACAAATACAAAATCGTCGGCAAGCAACTTCTCATCTGGGCGGGGGAATTGCCCACCTTGTCGACGGAAGCCAGCATTGCCAGACCGGGGTGTGCATCATGCCAGGGATGAAGGAAAAGGGCCTTGCGCTCTATCGGTGGCTCGACCAGCGCCTGGGTTTTGCCAAACCCATTGTCGAAGCGGCAGAGCATCCAATTCCGGCGAACAGCGCCAGTTGGTGGTACGTCTTTGGCAGCGCGGCTTCCGTGATTCTGATGTTGCAGATAGTCACCGGCATCTTGCTGGCGCTGGTCTATACGCCCACCGCGCGCGACGCATGGAACAGTCTAAACTTTTTGAACCATGGCCTGACGCTGGGCTGGTTCCTCCGCGCTTTGCACGGATGGGGATCGGACTTCATGATCGCCATCGTCCTGATTCACATGATCCAGGTCTTCATGTTCGGCGCCTATAAGTTTCCCCGCGAACTCACCTGGATCGTCGGCGTGTTTCTGCTGTTGCTGACACTCGGCATGGCCTTCACCGGCCAGGTGCTGCGCTTTGACCAGGATGCCTATTGGGGATTGGGGATTGGCGCGTCCATCATGGGGAGAGTCCCGTGGATCGGCGCGTGGCTGGTTCACTTCATGCTCGGCGGCCCAATCATCGGGGCAACGACTTTTTCCCGCTTCTTCGCGCTGCACGTATTCATTATTCCCGGAATTCTGATCGTCCTGGTCGGCGTGCATGTGTGGATGGTCCTCCGCCTCGGCATCAACGAGTGGCCCATGCCGGGCCGGCTGGTGCGCCGCAGCACCTACATCCAGGAATACGAAGCGCAGATTCACCAAGACGGTGTCCCCTTCGTAGATCGGAA
>JAJZCA010000390.1 GCA_021798735.1 Acidobacteriota bacterium
CGCTGTTCCAGCGCCAGCAGGGCGGCGGCGATGGCTTCGTCGTTGGTCTGGGCAATGTCCCGCCACATGGAATAGGGGCTGGCGCCGAGGCGCGTCATCTCATGCATGGCGCGGCCGCCGATGGCGCGCAGTTGCGCGGAAGCGCTATCGAGATTTCCCTTTTCCTTGCCATCTTCGGGGAAAGTATCTTCAAGCAGCGCGGCCAGCGCCGTCCCCAGCATCTGCGGCAGATGGCTGGCCCAGGCGCAGATTTCATCGTGGCGAACGGGATCGAGGTCCAACATGCGACAACCCATGCGCGCCACCCAATGACGCCATTTGTCGGCGCGTTGCCGGCCGAGGGTCGGATTCTTCGCCTCGTCTGGGTTCGGCTCCGGCGAGGTAAAGAGCCAGACCGCGCCCTGGAATAAATTCGCGTCGGCGTTGGCCGCGCCGAAGACTTCCTTGCCCGCCATCGGATGGCCGGGAAGAAAGTACGCAGCGCCGGGAGAAGAAAAATCCTCCGCCGCAAGCGCGCAGATTTTGCGCTTGGTGCTGCCGACATCCGTCACCAATTGGTGCGGGTGAAGGACGGGCGCCAGCCGCTCGATCCATTCCAGAATGCCAAAGACGGGAGTGGCCAGCAGAATGGTATCGCTTGCGCGGGCGGCGGCCAGCGGATCGGCGGCGACGGAATCGATCGCGCCTTTTTCACGGGCAATTTCGGCTTCCTCTGGAGCGCGGTCCCAACCAACGATGCCGCCGGCGAATCCGTTAGCGCGCAGCGCCAGCCCCACGGAAGAACCGATGAGGCCGGTGCCAAGGATTGCGATGCTCTGGATGGATTCTGGCACGGTCTGTCTACACTTTGGCGTGCAGCGCAGCTTCGCGGGCGCGCGGGCCGATGTTGCGTCCGACCGCAGTGGCGATAATGCGCAACTCGTCCATCAATTTTTCAAACTGCTGCGGGAACAGCGATTGAGCGCCGTCGGAAACTGCCTTGTCGGGGTTGGGATGGACTTCAATCAGCAGACCATCGCAACCGGCGGCGACCGAAGCGCGCGCCATGGCCGCGACCATATCGCGTCGACCGGTGCCGTGCGACGGATCGCCCAGCACCGGCAGATGAGACAGGTGCTTCAAGACTGGGACAGCGGAAATGTCCATGGTGTTGCGCGTATAGGTCTCAAAGGTGCGAATGCCGCGCTCGCACAGCATCACGTCGTAATTTCCGCCGGACAAAATATATTCCGCGGAGAGCAGCAGCTCTTCAATGGTGGCCGCAATGCCTCGCTTCAGCAGGATGGGCTTGCGTATCAAGCCCAGCTCGCGCAGAAGATTGAAGTTCTGCATGTTGCGCGCGCCGACTTGCAGGCAATCGACGTAAGGCAGCATCAATTCAATCTGAGAAATTTCCATGACCTCGCTGACGATCAGCAGGCCGGTGGCATCGCCAACCTCGCGCAGGAGACGGAGGCCATCGAGACCCATGCCTTGAAAGGAATACGGCGAGCTGCGCGGTTTGAACGCCCCGCCGCGCAGAAATTTTGCGCCCGCGCCGCCAACTTGCCGCGCGATCGCGAACATCTGCTCCCGCGATTCGACCGAGCATGGACCGGCCATGACCATGACCTCGTCGCCGCCAACAGTGACTCCGTTGGGGAAGCGAATGACAGTGCCGGACGGTCGAAACCCCCGGCCCGCGAGTTTGTACGGCGAGGTGATGCGGTGCGCTTCGGCGACCCCAGCCATCACCTGAAAATCCTGCACATCGAAGCTGGCCGGCTGCCCCACGCCCGCCAAAACGGTTTGCTGGGTGCCGGTGGTGCGATGGACGTTGAAACCAATCTCGACCATCCGCGCCAGCACGTGCTGGATCTCTTCCTCGGTGGCGTCATGCAACATAGCGACAATCATTTCAGGTCTCGTTTCGTCGGGTTTTCCACTTTGCTGTCTTTCAGCGGATCGTCGGCCTGCGCCGCTGCCAATTCATCTTTTTGCAGGGTCCGCATCACATCGATAATGCGCTCGTAGATGTGAGTCAGCTCCATATCGGGCAAAGGACCTGGATTGTTTTTGCGCACATTCTCGAAAATCGTCATTTCCCGTGTCGGCTCATAAATCGGCAATTCGGTTGCGCGTTTCAGACGACCGATCGCCTGCGCCGCCATGGCACGTTCGCTGATCAATTTCACGATCTGGCGGTCGAGCTCATCGATCTTCCGACGCCATTCTGCAATGTCCATGGACCACCCTCAAGACAGGTTCACAGCGTGGCTTGCGAATGCTCGGTGAGGTTGCCTGCCTGAAAAAAAGATAATGATGTTTATCCTAATCGACTGCGAAGAATTTTTCAGGGGACTGCAGTCTCGCGGGCAACAGGAGTACGCAGCGCGGCGATGAATTTTCCGACCTCCGCGGGCGCTTCCTCGACGCTGGACTGTTCGATGAGGGCCACAATCGCGCTGCCAACCACGGCGGCATCGGCGTACTCCGCGACGACAGCGACGTGCGCGGCGTTCGAAATTCCAAAGCCCAGCGCGATCGGCAATTTGGTATAGCGGCGCAATCGTGTGACCAACTCGCGGGCATCGCTGGCCACTTGCTGCTGCGTTCCGGTAATTCCGACGCGGGAAATGGCGTAGATAAATCCTTCGGAAACCTCTGCAATGCGGGCCAGGCGATGGTCGGAGCTGGTGGGAGCGGCAAGAAAAATCGGCTGCAGACGATGTTTCCGTAGGACGGCGCGATATTCCTCCGACTCTTCCGCAATCAAGTCGGTCGCCAGAACGGCGTCAACGCCGGCATTTTCTGCGGCAGCCGCAAATCGCTCAAGGCCGAGCCGGAGAATGGGATTGAGATAGGAAAAGATGACCAGGCCGACGGACGGGCGCTCTTTTCGCAGGGCGCTCGCCAGGGCAAGAACATCTTCCAGACGGGTCCCATTGTGTACGGCGCGTTCGCTGGCGCGCTGAATGACGGGACCGTCGGCGAGCGGATCGCTGAAAGGGACACCCAGTTCCAGAACATCGGCGCCGGCATCGATGGCCGCAAGCGCAATTCGTTTGCTGGTGGCAAGGTCGGGATCGCCGATGGTCAAATACACCACCAGGCCGGGATGATTGTGAAAATGAATGGCCATCGATTATGCTCCCTGCAAGTTCAGCTCGCGCGCTAGGATGCCCATGTCCTTGT